>NZ_NWTH01000124.1:0-563 GCF_002531555.1 Sinorhizobium sp. BJ1 | reverse complement strand
ACCTTCAAGCGGCCGATCTATGCCGGCAACGCCATCCAGACGGTGCAGACGACGGAAGCGAAAAAGGTCATCACCGTCCGCACCGCCTCCTTCGCCGCAGCCCCTGAAGGCGGTTCGGCAGCGATCGAGACGGTATCGGCCGCCGCCGATCCGGGGCTGTCCAGCCACGTTTCCGACGCGCTGTCGTCCTCCGACCGCCCCGAACTGACCTCGGCCAGGATCATCATCTCCGGCGGCCGGGCGCTCGGCTCGTCGGAGAAGTTCAGGCAAGTCATCCTGCCGGTCGCCGACAAGCTCGGTGCCGCCGTCGGTGCCAGCCGCGCCGCCGTCGATGCCGGCTACGCGCCGAACGACTGGCAGGTCGGCCAGACCGGCAAGGTGGTCGCCCCCGACCTCTACATCGCCTGCGGCATCTCCGGGGCGATTCAACACCTCGCCGGCATGAAGGATTCCAAGGTGATCGTCGCCATCAACAAGGACGAGGAGGCGCCGATTTTCCAGGTCGCCGACTACGGCCTCGTCGCCGATCTCTTCGACGTCCTGCCGGAGCTCGAAAAGGCGCT
>NZ_NWTH01000123.1:0-565 GCF_002531555.1 Sinorhizobium sp. BJ1 | reverse complement strand
TCTCCCGCTCAACTCGAGGTAGGCTATCATGCGCGGGAGTTTTCACACAGCCTCCACCCATTGCTGCTGCTGCCGACCCGCCAGCGAAGGCGCGCTTAGGCCCCAGAAGCGGAAATTATTGCCGCTCTACGCAAGTGTTGACTGAGGCCCCAAAGCCAGGGCACAAAGGTGGCATCCACGGTCGCTCGCGACGGAAAAATAGAGGGAATTCAAAGGAAATTTCGATAAGCTTTTGAAATCATGTGAGAATCCAAAGTCCCCAGGCAGGCGCAATTTACGCCTGTAGCGCCTCATTCTCTTCTGATAATCGTTTCCAATAAATTCTGAAGATTTTACAGCCACATGTCACATTTTCCGCTCCGGTAGCCGCAGCTTCGAGCTACTCCGGTCTCGCAGTACCATCGCACGAAAATTGGCTGGGGACCCATTTGTCAGGGGCGAATTCTTCCGCTTTGAGCACAAGAGCTGTGGTCTGCAGCCCGTTCAGCGTTGGCTCGTTTCGACCCAGGCTGTGTGAAAACGCCGAACATGATACCCTTTGCCCATGAGTCGAGGGGGCTTCATG
>NZ_NWTH01000122.1:0-601 GCF_002531555.1 Sinorhizobium sp. BJ1 | reverse complement strand
ATGAAAATCCTAGTAACGGTGAAACGGGTCGTCGACTTCAACGTCAAGATCCGGGTGAAGGCGGACGGATCGGGCGTCGAGCTTGCCAACGTCAAGATGTCGATGAACCCGTTCGACGAGATCTCCGTCGAAGAGGCGCTAAGGCTCAAGGAAGCCGGCAAGGCCTCGGAAGTGGTCGTCGTGTCGATCGGCCCGGCCAAGGCCGAGGAGACGCTGAGGACGGCGCTCGCCATGGGCGCCGACCGGGCGATCCTCGTCGAGACCGACGACCAGGTCGAGCCGCTCACCGTCGCCAAGATCGTCAAGGCTGTGGCAGAAGCCGAGCAGCCGGGGCTGATCATCGTCGGCAAGCAGGCGATCGACGACGATTCCAACCAGACCGGCCAGATGCTCTCGGCACTGCTCGGCTGGGCCCAGGGTACCTTCGCCTCGAAGGTCGAGATCGGCGACGGCAAGGTCAATGTCACCCGCGAGGTCGACGGCGGCCTGCAGACGGTCGAACTGAAACTGCCGGCGGTGGTGACCACCGACCTCAGGCTGAACGAGCCGCGCTATGCCTCGCTGCCGAACATCATGAAGGCGAAGAAGAAGCCGCTCGACA
>NZ_NWTH01000121.1:0-654 GCF_002531555.1 Sinorhizobium sp. BJ1 | reverse complement strand
GGGTGGAGGCTGTGTGAAAACTCCCGCTCATGATAGTCTACCTCCAGTTGAGCGGGGGATTCGGCATGGCGGGTTTCATCGAGGGTAAGGATCGGCGAGAGCAGCTGTTCTTGCCGGAATGCCTCGATGATTATGTCACCGAAGACAACCCGGCCCGCGTTGTCGATGTCTTCATCGATGAGCTGGATTTGCGTGCAATGGGCTTTGCCGCCGCGGCGGCGACTGGGCGGCCGGGATATAGCCCGGCAACCATGCTGAAGCTCTACCTCTATGGCTACCTCAACCAAGTGCAGTCGAGCCGGCGGCTGGAGCGGGAGGCGGGCCGCAACGTCGAACTGATGTGGCTGATGGGTAAGCTCGCGCCCGATTTCAAAACGATCGCCGATTTCCGGCGTGACAACGGCGAAGCGATCCGTGCGGTCTGCCGCCAATTCGTGCTTCTGTGCCGCAAGATCGGCCTCATCGCGGGTGGCACGGTTGCGGTCGACGGCAGCCGATTCAAGGCGGTGAACACACGCGACAGAAACTTCACGCCTGGCGCGATCCGCCGACGTATGGAGCAGGTGGATGCCAGCATTGAGCGGTATCTGGGCATGCTCGACACGGCCGACCGGCAGGAGGATGACGTCGCACAGATGCGGGTCAGCCGGCTGA
>NZ_NWTH01000120.1:0-703 GCF_002531555.1 Sinorhizobium sp. BJ1 | reverse complement strand
AGGACGGACACGGCAAAGGACGGGATCAGGAAGGCGCTCCCGAACAATGCGGCGCCGGCGACGAAACTGACGATCAGGGCGAAGCAGAAATCGTCCGATTGGAACAGGGTGAAGTCGAGCAGGCCCTCGCCCTTGGCCAGCACTTGGTGGCCGAGAAAGGCCAGCAGGGTGGCGGCGCCGATCACCGTCAGCCACAGGATGCGCGGTTCCTCGAACCAGTCCCATCGGCTGCCCTGGCTGAGAACGTAGGTGAAGCAGAACAGCGTGACGCAGATCAGCGAGAAGCCGATCCAATCAAACGGACGCTGCGCGGGCTTGGTGGGCATCGGGCCGTCGGCGATCAGCAGAAGTCCGGCAGCCGCGAGCGCCAGCGGAACGACACTGAAGAAGATCCATGTCCAGGATTGGCTGTCGATCAACCACCCCTGAAGGGCAGGCGCAACGGTCGCGGGGGCGACAACCGATCCCATCGCGAACAGGGCTTGAAGGATCGGTTGGCGGGACCGCGGATAGGCGAGGAAAATGATCGCCTGGCCACCGACAAGCAGGATGCCGCCGGAGAAGCCCTGGATAATTCGAAGCGCGACCAGCAGGTCCAGCCGGGCGGTGACGGCGGCAATGCCGCACGCCATGCCCATGGCGAGCGTTGCGCCGATGATCAGGCTCAGCGGACGGACTCGGTTCATCAGCCCGGGGGCGGCGA
>NZ_NWTH01000119.1:0-767 GCF_002531555.1 Sinorhizobium sp. BJ1 | reverse complement strand
GTGTGAGAAATCAGGCACTCACGCCGGTCACGGCTTTCCACTGGGCCATGGCGCAGATCCGATGGATGTGGGCGGCCAGCGCTGAGCGTTTTTGATACGGAGCGGTGAAGAGATTTCGGACTGCCGAAAAGATCGAGATGAAACGTTTCAAGCCGCCGACCGATCGAAATCCCTGCATCATCCGTTCTCGTTTTCGCAACGGCACGTGAGAATTCTCCGCCCGATTGTTAAGCCCTTTGTGCGAGCGGTGTTCGACGCCTGGCATAACTTCCCGCTTTGCAGCAGCGTATGAACGCAGTTTGTCAGTGATGATGCGCTTCGGACGGAGGCCCTGCTTTTTCAGCAGTCTGATCAGCAATCGCTTGGCAGCCTTGGTATCGCGTCGGGTCTGGACGATCTCATCGAGAACGAAACCGTCTTGATCGACGGCGCGCCAAAGCCAATATTTTCGGCCGCCGATCGAAACCACGACCTCGTCCAAGTGCCAGATGTCTTGTCGCGAGGCCCTCTTTCGGTGCAACTGCTTTGCGTAAGCCGGGCCGAATTTGCGACCCCATCGCCGGATTGTTTCATACGAAACGACGATGCCACGCTCCAAAAGCATTTCCTCAACCAGCCGTAGGCTCAAAGGAAAGCGAAAATACAGCCAGACGGCATGGGCGATGATCTCCGGCGGAAAGCGGTGATTCTTGTAGCTGATAATGGGCTTGCTCATCTCAGGCCCATTATCCACGAAGCGTTAAGCCGCAGACAACGTGACATCGCCG
>NZ_NWTH01000118.1:0-777 GCF_002531555.1 Sinorhizobium sp. BJ1 | reverse complement strand
TGGAAACGGCGATATAGGCGAGCAGCCGTTCCGTCGGCAGGCCGCCTTCGATGATGTGTGCCGGCGCCAGGGCCTGGACCACGCCGTCGCTGCCCCGGAAAGCGTATTTGGGGCGACGTGTCACGATAACCCTGAACTTCGGCGGCACGACGTCCAGACGTTCGCAGCGGTCCTCACCGATCAGAACCTTTGCCAGACCCTCGCACCCGGCCGGAATCTCCGGCTCGATGACCTCCTCGATTCGCTCGAGATGTGCGGCAAAACCCTTGCGCGGACGCGGCGCTCGCTTCGGCTTGTCTTTGGCCGCGTGATCGAGTTCGCTACGGATTGCCGATAGGCCGGTTTCGACCTCTTCGAAGGCAAAGGAGACCTGATCGTCATTGACCCCGAGACGGAGCCGCTCAGAGCGCTTGCCATTTTGCGTGCGCTGCAAAACCTTCATGATCAAGGTCAGGTTGGCAATCCGCTCGTTGGCGCTCTTCTCAACCGCCTCCAACCGCGCGATCTCAGCCTCGGCCACCTTCAGCCGGACCTCTTTCGCGGCTTGTTCGCGCGCCAACGCGAGAACCATCGCTTTCAGCGCATCAACGTCGTCCGGCAGGTCGCTAAGGGGCAAATCCATCCGGGCGAATAGAGCACAAAAACAGCCGCTTTCCCAATAATTACAGCAGCATGATTCATCTTGCCGCAGCCCTGTTCAGCCCGTCAGCAACGGCCGCCTGACCTTGGTTGGCCGGATCTTCTTCCAATCCAGACCGGCCAGAAGCGCCATTAATT
>NZ_NWTH01000117.1:0-826 GCF_002531555.1 Sinorhizobium sp. BJ1 | reverse complement strand
TAATGGGTCAAGGACGGCGGCTCGGTTATGAGCATTGTCGACGCTTTCGGGTGCCTGGGTTCTCTACGTGCTCGGATGGCACTTGATGGGGTAAGCTGGGTATGGAGCGGCTTGGTTGAAAGCGCAGTCGGCCGATCTGGTTGACCGCATGCTACACAATCGGCGCCGTCATCCATTCCCTCCCTGGGCGTCGCTCCGCTCGGGAGCTCGTTTCGGTCTCCTGTCTGGGCGATCGGCGGCTACGCGGCCTTGAACTCGGTGCCGTGCCGCAGCATCGCATGCATGATGATGGCCAGCCGCCGGGCGAGCGCAATCCGTGCCTTTCGCATCGTCGACCGCCTGGCGAGCGCCAGCGCCCAATCCTTCAGTTTCAGCGGGCCCTTGTAGCGCGTCAGCATGACGTTTGCCGCCTCGTAAAGCAGGGTTCGCATCCGCCGGTCGCCGCATTTGGAGATGCTACCAATATAATCGACCTCGCCCGATTGATAACGACGCGGCACCAGGCCGAGATAGGCGCCAATGTCGCGAGACCGGCGGAAGCGCTCAGGATCATCGACGGCGGCCGTGAAGGCGAGCGCAGTGAGCTGGCCAACGCCGGGAATAGTCATCAGCCGGCGGCATGCGCCTGAGACCCTGGCCATCTTCTTGATGTCTGCGTCGATCGCCGCGACGGCCGACAGCACGGCGGTTCGGGCTGCGATGAGCCCCTCCATCGCTGCGGACAGGCCATTGATCCCCTTGCTGGCCCGCAGCGCCTGAGCGATGAAGGCCGGGCTAAGCGCCCGCGGCAGGCGGACACCGAACACCACGGCGAGACCACGGATCT
>NZ_NWTH01000116.1:0-832 GCF_002531555.1 Sinorhizobium sp. BJ1 | reverse complement strand
GACTGCTCTTGTTGTCGCAAAAGCCGCAGTCAGATTGATTGCCAGCAGCCGCTGCCATTGCTCGTCAGAAAATTCATCGATGGCAGCCAGATGCTGAGCGCCGGCGTTGTTGACCAGGATATCGACCTTTCCCAACTCATCCGTGACGGCCGCAACCAGGCTGCTGGCCTCGGCGAGGTTATTAAGATCGTGGGCAAAATGTTTGACGCGCCGCCCGGTCCCTTCGAAAATGCCACGGGTGATCACATCGATCTCGCTTTGCGTGGCTAAACCATTGAGTGCTACGTCAGCTCCGTTTGCCGCGAGCATCCGAGCGATAGCCAGCCCAATGCCGCTGGTCGAACCGGTCACCAGGGCAACTTTGCCGTGGAGCGGCACGGAAATACTCATGTGAAGGCCTTTCCATAACCAATTGTTTTTTACATCTCTCAGAGAACGGGTCTGACACAGCAATGACAAGTGAATCCGGGCATCCAAACCCTGAACATAATTCACCAAACCGGCTAGCGACCTTGGTTCATATTTGGGGTGCTCTTCTGCGCGATCAATTTGACGTTGAAATGGCGGAGAATCTGGGACCCTCTCCAGAAGTTATTGCGAGGACCTATTGTGAATAGGATTCACATGTGGTGGTAAAAGATCAATTGAAGGATAGGCTGTCGCCGCAGAGCATCTGGCTCTATAGAGCGATAGCAAATCGCCGGCTGCATTGAGCGGACTCGAGTTCGTACTTGAACCGAGCGCTCGCAGCCCTTGTAAAGGGGAATGAATGTGAATCCGAATTCTTCGACGGTGCGAGAGCAGCTCCTGGAGGTCCGTAATCTGCGCAAGT
>NZ_NWTH01000115.1:0-863 GCF_002531555.1 Sinorhizobium sp. BJ1 | reverse complement strand
ATCGCTGATTTCCGGCGTGACAACGGTGAGGCGATCCGCGCCATCTGCCGCCAGTTCGTCGTGCTCTGTCGCCAGATAGGCCTCCTCGCCGGCGGCACAGTTGCGGTGGATGGCAGTCGCTTCAGGGCCGTGAACACGCGCGATAAGAACTTTACGCCCGGCGCGATCCGCCGCCGCATGGAGCAGATCGATGCCAGCATCGAGCGCTACCTGTCGCTGCTTGACACGGCCGATCGTCAAGAGGACGAGGTGGCGGAGATGCGTAGGGATCGCCTGACTGAGCGGCTCCAACGCCTGCGCCAGCAGATGCGCGATCTGAAAGCGATGGAGCGCGCCATCGAGGCAGCACCCGACCGACAGGTCTCGCTGACCGATCCCGATGCCCGCGCCATGGCCACCAACGGCAAGGGTACCGGCCTTGTCGGCTACAACGTCCAGGCGGCGGTGGACACGAAGCATCATCTGGTCGTGGCGCATGAGGTCACCAATGTCGGTCACGACCGCAGCCAACTCGCCAACATGGGCCAGCAAGCGAAGGAGGCGACCGGCGCGGATGATCTGACCGTGTTGGCCGATCGCGGCTACTTCTCGGGCGAAGAAGTGCTGGCCTGCGACGCGGCGGGCATAAAGGCGATCGTGCCGAAGTCGCTCACCTCAAGCGGCCTGAAACGTGGCTTCTTCGGCAAGCAAGACTTCGTCTTCGACGCCGACCGGGATCTGTATGTTTGTCCGGCCGGACAGGAACTGACCAGAGGCGGGCACCGATCGGATCGCGAAGGCGACGTCATCTTCTATCGCCATCTGACCGCCTGCTCGACCTGCGAACTCAAGCCCCGCTGCACGCCCGAGAAGCTTCGGCGCAT
>NZ_NWTH01000012.1:0-795 GCF_002531555.1 Sinorhizobium sp. BJ1 | reverse complement strand
CTCGCCCCAGGGTTTCTTGTCGTTGTTCAAATCGACGCCGATGATCATGTCGGCGCCGGCAAGCCTGAGCCCCTGGATGACGTTGAGGCCGATGCCGCCGAGCCCGAAGACGATCGCCGTGGCGCCCATCTCGACCTTGGCGGTGTTGATCACCGCGCCGATACCGGTGGTCACGCCGCAGCCGATGTAGCAGATCTTGTCGAACGGCGCGTCGGGGTTGACCTTGGCGACGGCGATTTCCGGCAAGACGGTGAAGTTCGAAAAGGTCGAGCAGCCCATATAGTGGTGGATCTTGTCCTTGCCGATCGAAAACCGCGACGAGCCGTCCGGCATGACGCCCTGGCCTTGGGTGGCGCGGATGGCGGTGCACAGATTGGTCTTGCGCGAAAGGCAGGAGGGGCAGGCGCGGCATTCCGGCGTATAGAGCGGAATGACGTGATCGCCCTTCTTCACCGAGGTGACGCCGGGGCCGACATCGACGACGATGCCGGCGCCCTCATGGCCGAGGATGGCCGGGAACAGCCCTTCCGGGTCGGCGCCCGACAGGGTGAAGTCGTCGGTGTGGCAGATGCCGGTGGCCTTGACCTCGACCAGCACCTCGCCGGCCCGCGGGCCTTCGAGCTGAACGGTCATTACTTCCAGAGGCTTGCCGGCTTCAGTGGCGACGGCGGCGCGTACGTCCATTTTTCGATCCTTTTGAACGGTGATTGAATTCGATGTTCGGAGAACGAGCCCCGGTCGCCTCATTGTGGCGGCGCCTATTTGATGCTCCGAATTGACTTAGCCACGCCTTAA
>NZ_NWTH01000011.1:0-205397 GCF_002531555.1 Sinorhizobium sp. BJ1 | reverse complement strand
GTGGCAGATGCCGGTGGCCTTGACCTCGACCAGCACCTCGCCGGCCCGCGGGCCTTCGAGCTCGACTTCGGTCACAACTAGGGGTTTTCCGGCTTCAACAGCCAGAGCAGCGCGAGTGCGCATGAAATGCCTCCGGTATCCGCGTTTTGTAAGGTCGCCTTTTCGGGCCTTGTACACAGATTACAGACGCGCCGCGGCGTAATGACAATTGCGACCTTAGTGTGTAAATCGCGACCTTTGGCTTTTCCCTTGGTCAGCCTATACTGACCTTCGTTCGAAGACGGAGAGACAAGGATGAGAGCCGCCTGGCATGCGCTTGCTCTGGCGCTTTGCCTAACAACACAACCTCCAGGCACTGCAGGCGCGGTGGATTTTTCCGATCCCGACTGGCCCTGCATTCAGCGCAAGGCCGAGAACCTGTCAGTGAGCCTGATGTGGCCGGAGCCGATCACCCGCCTGCCGCTTGCACCTGCGGCAAACGATCTCGTGGCAATCCTGTCGCTTCGCCGGGTCACGCTCGAAGAGGCCGGCGCCCATATCCAGGCTTTCGTTGAGAAGACTGCGCCGGTAGACAGCCAAATGCTCGGCAATATCTTCCTCGGAGTGTTCGAGAACCTCTCGGAAAACCGGAAAAGGCTAATCGCAGGGATCGGCCGCTATTCCCGCAGCCAGATCGCACTGTCCACGCGGATCGACGGCAGCCGGGTCGAGATGGCGAAGCTTACGCGCGAAACGAAACCGGATTTCGATCGTATCGACAAGCTCGAAGAACAGATCGACTGGGACGAGCGCATCTACCGCGATCGATCGCAGGCGCTCACCTATGTCTGCGAAACGCCGGTGCTTCTGGAAAAACGCGCCTATGCCATTGCCCAGATCCTGCTCGGGCATCTGCCGCACTGAGCCACACTGCCACAGGCCCCACTCCGGCTCCGTTCAGGCAAGAGCGGCGTTCACGGTGAAGAGATCGAACAGACCCGGCGCTCCGGCGTTTGGACGACAATCACTTCGACCACGCTCTGGCGAGAGGCCGCCGCCCGCCTGAGGGTTTGTCAGAAGCACAGGATCTCCGCCTCTGCCTGAGCTCGTCTCAGTTCGGCCACCATGGTGCGTGGCACGACCGCCGACTTGAACATGGCCATCTGTTCGCCGCCCGCCTGCTGGAGCGACAGCACCGCTTCGGCTTCGGCATATTTGCGATATGGCAGGATGGAAGCGATCACATCGATCGAACAGGAACATTGGCTCAAAACCTTCCGGCTCTGGCCGTTGGTCGCCATGCAACCAAAGACATAGTCGGCCCGGACCTCGGTCGGGTAATCATTTAGTCGCTCCGGCATGCTCTGCGCGCTCGCCGGTAGCGACGCCGCCGCTATGGCCAACGCCAATATCGCGGACCGCATCATGGCCGGCCCTCCCCCGCCGCTTTCAGTGTAATGACGTTGGAATAGCCGGCCTCTGCACCAGCGGCCGCAGGAACGGTGGCAATCAGTGAATAGTACCAGCCTGGTATTTCTTCCGACACGGTGACGGCGAGCGCCAGTTGGGAAAACCTCCCCATCCGCTCGCGCGCCTTGTCGGTCGTGAACGGCCGGATCGTCACCTCCTGCGCAGCGATATCGCGATTCCGGTAACGAAGTGTCACGGGCACGATCTCGGCGTCCCGCAGCAGGGCTTCCTTGATCCGGTTGCGCATATAGAAAGGGCTGCCGCCCGACTGAAAGGCGACATCGGCCAGCACGTTTTCGAGAAAGTACATGATGAGCGGATTGCCCACCGAGGCAGGATAACTGCCAAGCCCACGAGACCGGGCGCCGTGATGGAGTGTCAGGGCGACATTGTCGTCGGGCTTGATCTTCAGAGCGATGCTGAAGCTGCCGTTTGCCTGGCCTTCATCGGCACCGGTTATGACCCTGTCGTAGACGAGTGTGCCTTGGGCGGCTTCGCTGCTGCCCGGCCCCGCCTCGAGCCCCTTCAGCGCAGTCGATCGGAAGAGAAGCGCGTAGGTTTCGGCAGCCGCCAAAGGCCCGTGGCCAAGTCCGAGCAGGAACAGCGCAAGCAGAGGAAGAACGCGCATCATAGACCTTCCGTTTCGGGCCGTTTCGGGCTCCCGTTTGTCGGCGACAAGCCTAGCAATGGCTGCCGCATTGTCACCGGAGACCTTTGTCTGTGTTTCTTTCACGCGACGCGCGCCCGGGTCTTCCAGTCGATCAATGCGCGCAGCCGCACCAGTTGCACAGGCTTGGCAAGCACCGCGAACGACATCTCGTTGCCGAGCCGCAGCAATTCTCGCTGCCGATTGGCCGTGATAATGACCGCAGGGACTTCAACTCCTGCCAGCGTACGCAGCGCCTGGATCGTTTCTATGCCATTGTCGCCGTCGTCCAGCTGATAATCGGCGAGCAGAATATCGGGCGCCGTGCCGATTTCCTGCATCAGCCCCACGGCATCGGCAGTCGAGCCGGCCGCCAGAACACTCGCTCCCCAGTTCTCCAGAATTTGCGTCATCGCGTGAAGCTCGTCGGGATCGTTCTCGACAACCATGACGATGAGATCAAGGCTGCCGTCGAGCATCGCCTCCGCTACCGGATTTTCGCAGGCATCGCTGGCACGGCCAGGCATGGCCAGCGGCACCTCGATCGAAAAGACGGAGCCACGGCCGGTCTGCGATACCAACCGGACGGGATGGTCGAGATGCCGGCAGGCTCGCTCGACGATCGACAGGCCAAGTCCCATGCCGGTGCCTTTTCCCGCACCGCCGGCCCGAGTGAACTCGTTGAAGATCCGCGTCTGGTCCTCCTCCGAAATGCCGATGCCGGTATCCCACACTTCGATCCGCAGCCGGTCGCCGCCGAGTCGGCAGCCGACGAGCACACGTCCACGCTCCGTATATTGAATAGCGTTCACCACCAGGTTCTGGATGCAGCGCATCAGGTAACGCTGATCGCTGGTGACCCAGCGCGAGGAAGGGACCATACGAAGATCGATCCCCTTTTCGGTCGCCAAGGGCGCCAGATCCTCAGCCAGGCCCTGTAGGGCGCTTCCAAGGTCGAACGATGTGACGTTGAATTCGGCCCCGGAACTGTCCAGGCGCGAAATATCAAGAAGCGCCTGCAGAAGAGATTCTGTCGAGGCGAAGGATCGGTTCAGCCGGCTGACCACATCCTGCACCCCCGGCTGTCCAACGGCTTCCGTCAACATCGACAGATAGAGTTTCGCGGCGTTGATCGGCTGAAGAAGGTCATGGCTGGCCGCCGCCAGAAAGCGAGTCTTGGACGTGTGAGCTGCTTCGGCCGCTTCCTTGGCCTGCCGAAGAGCACCTTCGATCTTGGCTTGCTCATCGGCGTGGATCTTGAGCAGGCGGTTGGCTTCGATCAGTTCGGCGGTACGCTCCTGTACCCGTTGCTCGAGAAGCGCTGCCGCTTGCGTCTCCATCGTCACGTCCATGACCGATACGATGAAGCCGTCGTCAGGTAGGGAATGGATGCGGATGTCGAGGCTCATCCCATCACGCCGCCTGAACCGTTCCTGCACCGTCTCGCCGCGGCGGGTGGCCTTGAACCAGCCGGCGAACCGGCGTCCCTTGCGATCGAGAATTTCGTGACGCTCGACATGTTCGACGATGCGTTGAAAGAGACTCCCCTTCTTCAGAAGCAAGAGCGGCACGCCGAGAAGCTCGCCGAAGCGTTCGTTGCGAACCCGCAATTCGCCGCGCGCCGAAAACGTGCAGATGCCGAGCGACATGTGATCGAAAGCGGCCTGCAGGAAATGAGCATGCTGATCGATCAGGCGGTTCTTCTCGCGTCGATTCTCCCGCACGATATCGGTGATTTCGGTCTGCAGGACTGTGATGTTGCCGGAACTGGTCTGCCGGCATGATATCTGGAACCAGCGATCGTTCCTCAGCACCATCACGAAGGACGAAAAGCGCTGATCCGGCCCCTGCTCCTTCACGAGCGGCTGGGAGCGGCCGATCACCCCGCCTTCCTTCCGGTTCAGATACTTGCTGGCGTTGACGGCCGCGAGATAGTCGTCATAACCGAGGCCGGGCTTGATGAGCGGCTCGATATCAGCAAGCAGGTGCCGGAATTGGGCGTTGCAGGCCTGCAACCCATCTTCGGAGAAGAGAGCAAAGCCACCCTCCATGGCGACCATGGCATCGGCAAGGTTTCTCTGGATGCGCTCCTGCGCCTGATAGGCGATCTCGAGCTCGCTCGACGCTCTGCCGAGTGTGTCGAGCGCCTTTTCCAGATCCTTGGTCTTTTCCCAGACTTCGGCCTGTAAGGCGATGGCCGATTCGAAGAGAGAATAGGCGGAGCCGCCGACTTCATGGCCGCGCTCGGCCCGGTTGATGAGCGCCTCAATGATCTTGGCCTGCTTGGCGAGCTGTATCTCGTAGGGTTCGTCCGGATTGATCACAGTGGCGTGCTTCCTTCCTTTGGCCGGAAAAAGGCGACGCCGACAAAGGTCTGGTTCACATGGACGCCAAGATGCTGTTCGCCATAGGTGTTGAAGCCGATGACGCGGCGCTGCCGGAACTGCTCGGACGCCTTACCGTCCAGCCCCTTGCGCTCGATCTCAAGCTTCCTCAGATAGCAATCGAACCCCAGGATGAAATCAGGCGCTTCACCGTCCTTGTCGCTGACGGCAAGTCCGGAATCGAGCGTGCGGATGATTTCCTTGCCGCGGCCGAGCGTCAACAGCAGACCGTCGTCGATTGCCGAAAGAAAAGTGAGGCCAGATTCGCCGTGAATCTGCTGGATCGCCCGCACGTGATAGAGGTTGCGATTGCGCACCAGCACGGGGTTCTCTGCGAAAATTGTCGGCGACAACTCGGCAACCGGCACCTTGACGAGCCGGGCATATTCCTGTGCCGCCGGTGAGCCGTTGATCTCCAGCACCAGCCGCTCTTCCGGAACTGCGCGGGTCACCACCATACGGACATCCGTGGGCTGGAAATGGTCGAAGCCGAGACCGCTGAAAGCCAAATCCGTTTCCAGCAGCAGAAGAAGCGCGGCATTGCTGTGGAATTCTCCATTGTGCAGCACCTGCGTGTGCGCGAACCGCAGCCCGTCGCCAGCTGAGCCGCCAAACACAGGAACGTCCTTCAGGCCAACCTCCAGGGCCGCCATCAGGATATCCTCCTGCTTGGACAGTCCGTCGGCAAAAACCAGGGCAAGCCGTTTGCGGCCCGGCGTCGCGCGAAACTGCGAGGCGAGCCGCTCCGTCTGCGACACGACATCGGCAATCGAAACCGGCGAGATCGGATGGAACAGGGTCGAAGCAACCCGAAAGTGACGCCGCTCGAAAGCGATCGCGAGCAATGCGTCATTCTCATATCCCCGCGAGGTGATCTGGCCGGCGGTCGTGCAGCCGAAAACGACCTTGTCCGGCAAGGAAATTCGCACGGCTTCAGCGAGGTCGTCGGGCTGCAACCGGTTCGGCGGAAACAGAAGGATGAAGCTCGGCCTTGCCGTGGCGAGTTGTTGCTTGATCTCGGCAAGGGCTTCGCCAGCATCAGCGGCATGCGACACGGCGAGCCGCACGCCCACCGCCGCTCTGCGATCAAGATCGTCGGCAGCCGTCATGTGCCGTCATTCCTCACGAGCCCCGTGCGCTGCCGGCACATTTCATTGCAGACTATGGCGGATCGAGACTTCGCGCACCAGCATCGCCGCCTGGGTGCGATTGTGGACGCCCAGGCGCCGCAAAAGCGCCGTGATGTGGGCTTTGACAGTCGCCTCGGCCAGTTGCATTTCGTAGGCAATCAGCTTGTTCGGCATCCCTTCGCAGATCAGCCCCAGAATGCGGGTCTGCTGCTGCGACAAATGCGCGATCTTGCGCGAAATTGTTTCCACCGACCCATCAGCCGGCCGGGTGCGGGCCGGTATCGTGTAACCGGGCGGCACATAGGTCTTGCCGTTCCAGATATCCCGCATAGCCTCCTGGAAATTCTGGCGGCCGATATCCTTGGGGATGAAACCCGCGGCGCCGGCGGCAATGACCGACTCGACGACGCCTTTGGACGTGATCGCCGAGATCACGATCACCGGGATATCAGGCGTCCTTTCCTTGATCTTCAGAAAGCCGCTTAAACCCGACGCATCGGGCAGATTCAAATCAAGCATGATCAGGTCAGGCGAAAATCGCATTCGCAATTGCTGCAGCGCTTCACCGAGCGAACAGGCAGTGCGAATTCGACGCGTATTGAAGGTGCTTTCCATTGTAGCGGCCAAGGCATCGCAGTAGAGCGGATGATCGTCGATCACCAGAGCCGACTTAATTGGAAGCGGGTGGACGGACACATCAGTCCGCGGCATGGCTCTCCTCCCAAAATATTTCCTGTCCAGGAGCGGCTCAACCGACTCAAGACGACTGGAAAATATTCTCTCCTCTCACTGCGGCCGTGCTCTCCCCAGCAGGTCGCGAGGCATTTTGTCGCACAGTTTTCCAGGTCAGGCAATTGCCGACTGCAGGCTCCGCCATGCGTCCCCATTCACTATCGGAGGCGATCCATGACGCTTTGAACAGTGAGGCGTCTAGCGAGTCGCGTTTGAGCTTCCCCTTTGCTCATGCAACGTGTGTTTCGCGGGCGATTTCGCCTTAAATTGGTGCAACTCCCGAGGTAGCAAATATTTTAGGCAGGGCATATTGCGAAATTTGCTGCACTGCATCATGATGCGACATGCCCCACCGAGACCTGACCATTCTAGTCATTGACGAGAACGCCATTCGCGCCTCGATCATCGAGGAGGGCCTGCGAGAGGCGGGCCACGGCAATGTCACGGTCATCCACGAAGTCCACGGGGTTGCGCGCATCATCGAGACGCTGCAGCCGGACGTCATCGTCATCGATATCGAAAACCCCAACCGGGACATGATGGAGCACCTCTTCCAGCTGACGCGCACCGTCGGCCGGCCGATCGCCATGTTCGTCGACCGCTCGGACACGGCCTCGATCGAGGCGGCGGTCGAGGCTGGCGTCTCGGCTTACGTGATCGACGGGCTGAGAAAGGAACGCGTCAAACCGATCCTCGACATGGCTGTCAGCCGCTTCAATGCCTTCAGCCGGCTGCAACGAGAGCTTGCGGACGCGAAATCCGCCCTTGAGGAACGCAAGCTCGTCGAACGCGCCAAGGGCATTCTCATGAAAATGCGGGGGCTTTCCGAGGAGGAGGCCTTCACGCTGCTTCGCCAGACCGCGATGAACGAGAAGAAGAAGATCTCGGAAATCGCGCAGAGCGTGGTGACCGCCGCCGGATTGCTGATGCGATGAGCGACGGACACCACAGAGCCGCGCGTCGGGAGAGACCGGAGTGAACGCATTGACGAATATCGACGAGTCCAAGACGCGCCAACTCGCCGCCGGCGAGGCCCTGCCGGCCCCGGCTATCGCGGGACACGAGGGCTCGCGCACCGTGCGCGCCGGCTTCATTCCGCTCGTCGATGCGGCCGTGCTGATCGCCGCAGCCGAATTCGGCTTTGCCCAAAAGGAGGGCATCACCCTCGATCTGGTGAAGGATGTCTCCTGGGCGAATGTGCGCGACCGGCTCGCTTTCCGGCAATTCGACGTCGCACACATGCTCTCGCCCATGCCGGTCGCCGCGATGCTCGGCCTCGGCTCCAACCCGTCGCCAACGATCACGCCCTTCTCGCTCGGGCGCGGCGGCAATGCGATCACCCTGTCGACGCGGCTCTATGCCGAGATGCAGAGGGAGGCCGAACTCGGCGCGAGCGAGGACGCCTTGGCGAATGCGGAGGCCCTGGCAACCGTGATTCGTCGCGCTCGGACCGCCGGCAGGCCGCGGCTGACGCTTGGCGTCACCTACCCCTTTTCCTCGCACAATTACGAGTTCCGCTATTGGCTTGCCGCCGGAGGCATCGATCCGGACCGCGACGTCAAGCTCGTCGTCGTACCGCCACCAATGACCTCCGATGCGCTCGCGGCCGGTGCCATCGAGGGCTTTTGTGTCGGAGCGCCCTGGAACATGGTTGCCTCGGAACGCGGCGTCGGTCGCATCGTCGCGACCAAGCAGGATATCTGGCCCTCCGCGCCGGAGAAGGTGATCGGCATGCGGCCCGATTGGGCCGAAGCCAATCCCGAGACCGTCTCGCGGCTAATCGTTGCACTCGATGCCGCTGCGCGCTGGTGCGACGCAGCGGAGAACCGGGCAGCACTCGCAGAGGTTCTTTCCGAGCAACGCTACGTCGCGGCGCCCGTCGATATCCTGCGCCGGGTGCTGGCCGGCCAATTCACCATCGACCCCGAAGGCAACCAGCGTGTCATCGACGACTATTTCGTCTTTCACGCCGGCTCTGCCAATTACCCGCGGCCGAGCCAGGCGCTATGGACCTACAGCCAGATGGTCCGCTGGGGACAGGTTGCGTTGTCTGCCGAGGGCCTGGAGGCAAGCGTCGCGGCCTACCGGCCGGATCTCTACCGCCGAGCCCTCGCGAGCAGTGCGCTGCCGGCGGAGCCCTACCTGGCTATCGAAGGCGCAACGCCCGACGATCGCTTCATGGACGGGCACGTCTTCGACCCAGAACACATCGGGGATTACGTCGATGCCTTTCCGGTAAAGGCGACGGGCGTTCCACACGCCGCGCTCGACGACATCTGAGCGACAGGCGCTGCTTGTTTAAGCGGCAGAGAAATCCCCCAAATGCCGCGGCGCACAATAATTAATCACTATATCCTCTGTCCATTATTTAGGCAATCTGAATAGGACGGGAATTTCCTTTTAGATTCAATAGCATCTGGATTCATTTCGAAAACTGGCACGGCGCTTGCTTTTCTAGAGTTGCTTCACTCAACGGCGATTGAAGCGAGCTCGGGCACCGATAGCGCCTGCCAAAGACACCGACGTCGCACGGTCTTTGCCTCCAAAGGGATTTTCTCCCAGTTCCCGGAGCGCAATGTCCAAGCGGCGTTTTTTTATGCCGGTTCGACCGGTCCACATTTGAGGAAACGTGCACATGACTAAGGCTTCAACGGGCGGCTTCCACCGCCGCAGCCTCCTGAAGACGACCGCGACGGCCGCTCTGACGCGCGCACATCTGCGGCATGAGGTCATGGAGATCCGCGCGTTGCTCGACCGAACCTACCTGAACTGTCGCGAAGCAGTGCACAAGCCTCTCTACGAGCGCCACCTCTTCGTCGAAGCTGCGGAGTGATACCCAATGGCTGAACGCACCCCTGAAAAACTCGTCATCATCGGCAACGGCATGGCGCCGGGCCGCATGCTGGAAGAGCTCTTCGAAAAGGCGCCCGGGCGCTATCAAGTAACGATCTTCAATGCCGAGCCGCGCGTCAATTATGACCGCATCATGCTCTCGCCGGTGTTATCCGGTGAAAAGGAATACGAAGAGATCATCATCCATGGCGACGGATGGTACATCAAGCATGGCATCACCCTCTACAAGGGCCACAAGATCGTCGCGATCGACCGTAACGCCAAGACGGTCACCTCCGATCACGGCGTCACGGAAAACTACGACAAGCTGGTAATCGCCACCGGTTCGGTGCCCTTCATCATTCCGGTGCCCGGAAAGGATCTGCGCGGGGTCATCACCTATCGCGATCTCGATGACGTGCAGGCGATGTTGCTCGCGGCCCAGTCGCGCGAGAAGGCGATCGTCATCGGTGGCGGTCTGCTCGGGCTGGAAGCGGCCGCCGGCCTCGCCCTGCGCGGTATGGATGTCACCGTCCTGCACGTCATGCCGACCCTGATGGAACGTCAGCTCGACCCCGCCGCCGGCTACCTTTTGCAGAAGGCGGTCGAAGAGCGCGGCATCAAGGTCATCACCAAGGCAAACACCAAGCGGATCGTCGGCGAGGAAACGGTCGAGGGCATCGAGCTCGACGACGGCCGGATCATTCCGGCGACACTCGTCGTCATGGCGGTCGGCATCCGGCCAAATGCAGGCCTTGCCAAGGATGCGGGGCTCGCCATCAACCGCGGCATTGTCGTCGACGCCGGCATGCAGACCTCCGACGGAAATATCATGGCGCTCGGCGAATGCGCCGAAGTCGGCGGCATGGTCTACGGCCTCGTCGCACCCCTCTATGAAATGGCGCGGGTTGCCGCCTCCCACCTTGCGGGAGATCGCAAGGCTGCTTTCGTCCATTCCGACACGCCGACCAAGCTGAAGGTAACCGGCATCAACCTTTATTCCGTCGGCGACTTCGCCGATGGCGACGACCGCGAGGAGATCGTGCTGCGCGATGCCACCGCCGGCATCTACAAGCGGCTGGTGCTCAAGGATAACCGCATTATCGGTACGGTGCTCTACGGCGACACCGCCGACGGGGCCTGGTTCAACGATCTGTTGAAGCGGGGCACCGAGATCTCGGAAATGCGCGACACCCTGATTTTCGGCCAGGCCTATCAGGGAGGGTCCCCGCTGGACCCTATGGCGGCCGTTGCAGCCTTGCCGGATGATGCGGAAATCTGCGGCTGCAACGGCGTCTGCAAGGGCAAGATCGTCGCGACAATCACCGGCAAGGGCCTGACCTCGCTCGACGAAGTGCGTGCCCACACCAAGGCATCCGCCTCCTGCGGCTCGTGCACCGGTCTGGTCGAGCAGCTGATGTCGCTGACCCTCGGTGAGACCTACAACCCGGCCGCCGTCCAGCCGATGTGCAACTGTACCGAGCTCGGCCATGACGACGTGCGCCGGCTCATCAAGGCGAAAGGGTTGAAGTCCATTCCCGCCGTCATGCAGGAGCTCGAGTGGAAGTCCTCCTGCGGCTGCGCCAAATGTCGCCCGGCCCTCAACTACTACCTCGTTTGCGACTGGCCGGACGAATATGCCGACGATTACCAGTCGCGCTTCATCAACGAGCGCGTCCACGCCAATATCCAAAAGGACGGCACCTATTCGGTGGTGCCGCGCATGTGGGGCGGCGTCACCAATTCGAAGGAACTGCGCGCCATCGCCGATGTCGCCGACAAGTTCAATGTCCCGCTGGTCAAGGTCACCGGCGGCCAGCGCATCGACCTGCTCGGCATCGAGAAGGAGGACCTGCCGGCGGTCTGGGCCGATCTCGGCAAGGCCGGATTCGTCTCGGGCCAGGCCTATGCCAAGGGCCTGCGCACCGTGAAGACCTGCGTCGGCTCGCAATGGTGTCGCTTCGGCACCCAGGATTCGACCGGGCTCGGCATCCGCATCGAGAAGTTCATGTGGGGCTCGTGGACGCCGGCCAAGCTGAAGATGGCCGTCTCCGGCTGCCCGCGCAACTGCGCCGAAGCCACCTGCAAGGACATCGGCGTCATCTGCGTCGACTCCGGCTTCGAGATCCACTTCGCTGGCGCCGCCGGCCTCGACATCAAGGGCACCGAGGTCCTGGGCCTGGTCAAGACCGAGGACGAGGCGCTCGAGCACATCGTCGCGCTGACGCAGATGTATCGCGAACAGGCCCGTTACCTGGAGCGCATTTACAAGTGGGCGAAGCGTGTCGGCCTCGACGAAATCCGCCGCCAGATCGTGGACGATGCCGAGAAGCGCAAGGGCTACTACGACCGCTTCGTCTTCAGCCAGATATTCGCCCAGGTCGATCCCTGGTCGGAGCGCGTCTCCGGCAAGGACAAGCACGAGTTCCGGCCGATGGCAACGGTCGAGTTCAACCAGGCAGCGGAGTGAGGTGATGACGATGAATTGGATTGCTATTGGCGACATCAGCGACATTCCGCTCCGCGGCGCCCGTTGCGTCAAAACGCCGATCGGCAAGATCGCCGTGTTCCGGACCGCCGAGAACGACGTCTTCGCGATCGAGGATCACTGCCCCCACAAGGGCGGGCCGCTCAGCCAGGGCATCGTCCACGGCACCGAGGTCACCTGCCCGCTGCACAACTGGGTGATCTCGCTCGAGACCGGCAAGGCGCTCGGCGCCGACGAGGGTGCGGTGCGCACGATCCCGGTGAGGAACGACAACGGCGCCCTCTCCATCGCGCTTGAAGCCCTGACGCTGGCCGCCGCGGAGTAGACATGGCGCACGAGGTCAAGACCACCTGTCCCTATTGCGGCGTCGGCTGCGGCGTCATCGCCCGTGTGAGTGATGATGGCGCGGTCAGCGTCAAGGGTGATCCCGAGCACCCGGCCAATTTCGGCCGGCTCTGCTCCAAGGGCTCGGCGCTGGCCGAAACCCTCGATCTCGACGGCCGCCTCCTCCATCCGGAGATCGGCGGCCGTCGGGCAGGTTGGAACGAAGCGCTCGACCTGGTTGCTGAACGCTTTTCGCGCAGTATCGCCGAGCACGGTCCCGATTCGGTTGCCTTCTACGTCTCGGGACAATTGCTGACGGAAGACTATTACATAGCCAACAAGTTGATGAAGGGTTTCATCGGCTCGGCCAATATCGACACCAACTCGCGCCTCTGCATGTCCTCTTCGGTCGCCGGACATCGCCGCGCCTTCGGCTCCGATACGGTGCCGGGCACCTACGAAGACCTTGAGTTTGCCGATCTCGTCATCCTGACCGGCTCCAACCTCGCCTGGTGCCACCCGGTTCTTTATCAGCGCCTTTCGGCGGCGAAGACCAGCCGCCCGGAGATGAAGGTCGTCGTCATCGATCCCCGGCGGACCATGACGGCCGATATCGCCGACATGCATCTGGCAATCGCGCCGGACGGCGACACGGCGCTTTTCAACGGACTGCTTGCGCATCTGGCAGAGAACGGCGCGGTCGACCAGTACTATGTGTCGGCCCACACCAACGGCTTCGCCGAGGCCCTTCAGGCCGCCGCGGCCCTCGATCTCCCTCACCTGTCGGACGCGACGGGCCTCACGCAGAAGCAGTTGGGTGAATTCTTCCGGCTGTTCGAAACGACCGAAAAGGTCGTGACCTGCTACAGCCAGGGCGTCAATCAGTCGGCCGCCGGCACCGACAAGGTCAACGCCATCATCAACTGTCACCTCGCAACCGGCCGCATCGGTCGGCCGGGCATGGGCCCCTTCTCGCTGACCGGCCAGCCGAATGCGATGGGCGGGCGCGAAGTCGGCGGGCTGGCAAACATGCTCGCCGCCCACCTGGATATAGAAAAAGCGGTCGACCGCGACCTGGTGCGGCGTTTCTGGGGCGCCCCGACGATCGCTGCCAAGCCGGGCCTCAAGGCAGTGGACATGTTCCGCGCCGTGGCCGACGGCCGTATCAAGGCGCTGTGGATCATGGCGACGAACCCGGTCGTCTCCATGCCCGACGCAGACGCCGTCGAAGCGGCGATTAAGGCCTGTCCCTTCGTCGTCGTCTCCGACATGCAGCGGCAGACCGATACGGCCCGCCACGCGCATGTGCTGCTGCCCTCGCTCGGCTGGGGCGAAAAGGACGGCACGGTGACCAATTCCGAACGGCGCGTCTCGCGCCAGCGCGCCTTTCTCGCAGCGCCGGGAGAGGCACGCGCCGACTGGTGGCAACTCGCCGAGGTCGCGCAACGTATGGGCTTCCAGGAGGCCTTCGGCCATTCGTCTCAGTCCGAAGTCTTTGCCGAACATGCCGCTCTTTCCGGTTTCGAAAACGACGGGCGCCGCGACTTCGATATCAGCACCCATGCGGTGATCGAACAGGCCGCCTATGACGCTCTCGCGCCTTTCCAATGGCCGCAGCCGAAAGGCGCCGCAGCTCAGGTGAAGCGCTTCTTCGCCAAGGGCGGGTTCTATCATCCGGATGGCCGGGCCCGCTTCATCGCCGTTCGGGCGCCGCAGCGGCGCCGCGTCGACGAGGCCTTTCCCTATACCCTCAATACCGGGCGGGTGCGTGACCACTGGCACACCATGACCCGCACCGGCAAGAGCGCGCGGCTATCGAGCCATCTCGCCGAGCCCTTCGTCGAAATCCATCCCCGCGATGCGCAAATGGTTGGCGTCTCCGATGCCGATCTCGTGGCGATCGAGAGTCCGCGTGGCGCGGCAATCGTGCGGGCGCTTGTCACCGATCGCCAGGCCGAAGGCAATCTCTTCGTGCCGATGCACTGGAACGATCAGTTCGCTTCGAAGGCGCGCATCGACGCGCTGGTCGCGCCGGTCACCGACCCCGTTTCCGGCCAGCCGGCTTCGAAGAATGTCGCCGTTCGGGCCAGGCGCTTTGCCGCCAAGACCTACGGCTTCGCCGTTTCGGCCGAAAAACCCCAGGGGCTCAATGCCGCCTATTGGGCGATCGCCATGGCCGATGGCGGTTGGCGGATGGAACTCGCCTTTACAGAGATGGACGGCGACTGGATCGACTGGTGCCGGCAGGCTTTCTCCGTTCCCGCCGATGTCGACCCGATCGGCTATACCGACCGGACCTCCGGCGAGTTTCGCCTCGCCTTCTTCGACGGCGACAGGCTGCTCGCCGCGCTCTTCCTCTCACCCCGACCGGTCGCTGTGGCGCGGAGCTGGGCGGTTTCGCAGCTCCGCGCTTCGCATGCCAATCGCAGCAAGCGTTTCGCCGTGGCGGCTGGCCGTCCCGGGGCCGACAAGCCCGACCCGGGCGCGACGGTCTGTTCCTGCTTCAGCGTCGGCGTCAACCAGATCACCGCCGCCATCCGCGAAGGCTGTCACAGCGTCGAGGCGGTCGGCGAGAAGCTCAGCGCCGGCACCAATTGCGGCTCCTGCCGCGCCGAAATCAGGGGGATTATCCATGCATGCCTTGCCGCCGCTGCCGAATGATGGACCCTCAAAGCCGCAGCGTGTCGCGGCGCTCGCGACGCTGCCGCTCTTCTGGACGCTGAAAGGCAAGCGCGTCGTCGTCGCCGGCGGCAGCGACGGCGCCGCCTGGAAGGCGGAACTCCTCGCGGCCTGCGGTGCCGAGGTCCATGTCTTTGCAGTGCATACGGAGCTCGGCGACGGCTTTCTCGACCTGCTCGCCCGCGGCGCCGCCGATGAAGACGGTTCCTTCGTGCATCACGATCAATCCTGGGACGACGGCATCTTCGGTGATGCGGCGCTGGCAATCGCCGACTGTGAAGATGATCGAGAGGCCGAAGCCTTCTTCCAGGCGGCGCGCGCGGCCGGCGTGCCCGTCAACGTCGTCGACAAGCCCAAGTTCTGCCAGTTCCAGTTCGGGTCGATCGTCAATCGGTCGCCGGTGGTTGTGGCAATCTCGACGGACGGGGCGGCACCGATCCTGGCGCAGGCGATCCGCCGCCGGATCGAGACCCTGCTGCCGCCGATAATCAAGAGCTGGGCGAGGATCGCCCAGGCGATCCGCGAACGGGTGAATGCGCGTCTGCAACCGGGCGCTCGTCGCCGCGTCTTCTGGGAGCGCTTCGTCGATCGGGCTTTCGTAGAAACACCGGAGGAGGGTGCGGAGACGCGGCTGATGTCGGAGGTGGATCGTCTGGCGACGCCCCGCCCCTGCATCGGCCGCGTCACCATCGTCGGGGCAGGCCCCGGCGATGCAGAACTGCTGACGCTGAAAGCAGTCCGCGCCCTGCAGGCCGCCGACGTCATTCTCTATGACGAGCGGATCTCCAATGACGTGCTGGAACTGGCGCGGCGCGAGGCCAAGCGCATCCTTGTCAACCAGCCGAGCCTGGATGCAGGCGTTCCGAATGGAAGCGCGGCGATAGGTGCTCTGGCGAAAGCCGGAAAACGCGTCGTGCGCCTCCAGGCGGGCGATCCGACAACCAGTGCCGCCACGCAGCAAGAGGCTGCATGGCTCGGTAAACTCGACATTCCCGTGGAGATCGTGCCGGGCGTCGCCACTCGCCGCCACCGGAGTGCGTGGGTCAACGACGGTGCCAAGTCGGTCATTGTCGCGGGCATGGCCGAGCAGACCAAGGAGCAGCGTCTTCGGGTCGCCGGCCATTAGATCTCAGGCTGCTTTCGGTCCTGCTGCGCGCGCGGCCGCCGCTCAGCTGATGGATGAGCCCCCGCTCATCGCCCGTTGTGCCGGGTTTCTAGGCGATCGATGAACCGCCTTTGGGCGGCGTTTACCTTTTCCCGCGCATCGTCGAGCGTGAACCATTCGGCACGATCCACCTCCGGGAAGGTTTGCATGCGTCCGCTTTTGGGCGGCCATTCCATCTCGAACTGATTGCTGCGAATGCTGGTGATGTCGAATTCGCTTTCGCCCGCAAAGGCAGAGATGAGCTTGCCACTCTTCAGGCGTTCCTCGCCAAGCGGTTCGAGCGCCCCCGTCATCGCAATGCCGGTCTCTTCGAAGAATTCGCGGCGCGCCGCAGCTTCCGGTTCCTCGTCGGCCTCGTACTCGCCCTTCGGGATCGACCAGGCCCCGAGATCCCTGTTGCTCCAGAATGGACCTCCCGGGTGAACGAGCAGGACGAGAAGCGCACCGGCTTCGTACTTGTACAGCAGGATGCCCGCGCTTCTCTTCGGCATGCCTAATCCCTCCGATAGATAGCACCGACGGCCGTCTCGACCTCGGCGGCCAGGGGAGGATATCATCGACGCCACCAGGATAGGATGAATGTCCGTTGCGCGACCGGTTTTTCAACGAGCCGACACCCAAGGGCGATGGTTCGCGAGCGGTGCCGTCAACTCGCTTACTCGGGCGATTTAGCCCCGGTCCTCCGCCACGGCAGCACGTCCGGTCATCTCGTCGATGCTGACGCAATAAAAGAGATGCGCGAAGCGCCGAGCGTTTCCTGGGGCGTCGGCTTCAATCCGCCAGGCTCCCACCAATTGACATGTTCCTGGAGAGGTGACGAGGCGTGCAGGCGTTCGTTATGCCGCCGAGGCTCAAATCACAGCCGGATGAAAGTTCAGTGGCATTATTCAGCCGCGCCAACCTTCTCGCCTTTCTTGACGGACTTCTCGGGCATCTTCTCAGCGATGCCGAGGTTGGTCAGCCCCTGGGCAAGACCGCCCGACAGATCGGCTGCATCGACGACGGCATGGCCCGGGTAATCCTTCACAAAGCGGATTTTCATGCTGCAATCCTCTCTTTTCAACATTAGCTTTCGATAATAATCTCTTGCCGCCCGATCGTAGGGGAGCGACCAATGGAAGAGTTTGAGCCTGTTCTACTCAAAAACGTCCGCCATTCGGATTTGGTGAGGCTTTGCAAGTCCGTGAAGACGTACGCGGGATGCTGCGTTCTCAAGGCCCCAAGCGGCGACGCGGGAGCATCTGGGCTCGATGCTCACTGTTGGTTCCCGTCATACGATGACAGTATCCTTTTTCAGCTCCAGTGGGCGCCGCCTGAAAACGACTAAGGAGCAATCCTTCCTTGGACGATGAAGACGACGTTGGTCACGCCGTCGTAGTTGTTCGGGTCGGCGGCGATGACGTGATATTCGACCGCCAGCCGTTATGACGTCGCCGACGGTTGGCACGATCGCGAGGCCCACCGATGAGATGTAAATCTGCCGATCCGCCGTCGTGATCGTGGTGCCGTCGATGTACCGCTGGTCATAAGTCTGCCGAGCCGGTACCGTCCGCCGGCGCCGTCGTCGCGGTCGGCGCCAAGGCGTTCACCGGACCGGTGAAGCCCTTGCCGGTGTCGCCGACGAAAGCAACCTGATCGATCTTCTCCTCGGCGATCCGACGTGCCGAAGAGGCCTTCTCGCTGGTGAGGTTCATGCCGAGCAGCTGCGCGGTGCCCAGTTCCTCGAGCGTATAGCCGTAGCCGATGGTGGCCATGCTGACGGTCGTCTCGAACTTCTCGCGGGTCAGTTCGACCTTCGGCACGTCATGTGCGAGGCCGGAGAACCACTGCGCCTGGCCAACCGAGTCCATGGAGAAATAGGTGACGGACTGGATCCATTCGGGCGCCGAAGTGTCGACCGGGATGAGCCTCGGATACTGGATGTCCTGATACTTCATCGCGTAGACCGTCGGCTCGATCAACGAGGCCTGACGGATAAGGAAGCTCATCGCGACCTGCTGAGCGTCCCTGGCGATAATTGCGTTCATCGAGATCGCTCCTTATGCAACGAGGCGAAGCGCTGCGAGACCGGCGCCAGAGGTGCTGGTTTCCCATGTCGCGTTCGCGACGAGGGTGTTGGAAGTCGACGTCTTGGAAAGGACGCCGGTCGCCGGGGTGTATTAGACCGAATCGCCGACGGCGACGGCTTCGGAGGCAGTAACGACGATGACGCCACCATGACCCCGACGTTGTCGTACTGGTCGTACTTGCCGGTAGGGCGCGTCGCGTCGAGCACGGCGATCCCAACGAACTTGGCGGTTATTCGGAGTCGACGAGCTGATTGTCGGCGGTAGCCTGGACGCAAACTTTGCCGAAGCCGATGCCTTCCGCGTCTTCCGCAAGCCGGGTAACAATGTCGGACGGCTCCATCGTGAGCACCATGCCTTCGACCCAGCGGGCGTGCGTGGCGCTATAAGTGGTCTGAATTGCAGGCATCACTTAGCTGCCTTCGTCTGCCAGGCCGATTCGAGATCGGAGACCATGGACTTGTGAGCGGTTGCGGAGACGTTGGCGTCAGTGGTCTGCGAAAGGCCCTGCTGCACAACGGTGCGGAAAGGATCGGCGCCGCCCTTGACGGCGTCCTCGACAAGCATGTCGAAGCGAGCATCGATGTAGGCGTCGGACTTGTCGGCGACCGCAGCATCGCCGAGCTTGGCGACGACAACGGCCTTGCGGATGGCCGCATCTGAGAGGCCCTCGGTGTTGATGTCCTTGGCGATCGTTTTCGCCGCGGAGATAAGATCGGCGCGAGCCTGGACCCCTTGTCGAGATCGACATCCGAAAGCACCTTCGCCTTCGTCGAGTCGAGCTCGGCATCCTTCTTCGCCAGTTCGGTATCCTTGCCGGCGAGCGCCGTCTGATGTGCCTTCTCGGCGTCGGCGAACTTGATATTGGCGTCGGCAAGCCGCTGCTGCGGCGTGCCGATCACCCTGGCACCCTGATCAGTTACTTCAACCGGGATGCCATCGACGGTAACCGTCTTCAGGGTCATGATCTTGTCCTCTTTCGGTTTCTGATCACTGGTGAACGGGGCAGCGCCCCACGACCTCACACCGTCGCCGATGCGAGCTTCTGATCCGGCGCGGCCGCGCTGCACGATGGCGACGTGGTTGATCCGGATATCCTTCTGGATGGCGTCGTACTTCTCGCCTTCGGGCGGTTCCCAGGCAAGATCGCAGGTGTAGCCTGCCGATAGTTCGCGCTTGCCCTCGTCGATCGCCGTGATCGCCTCGGCATCCATGACGATGAGCGGGATGCGGACGAATTCCCCGTCGCGGGCAACTTCGTCGCCGATCTGGCCGACCGAAACGGCTTTCCAGGTGTCAGGCGTCACGGCCTCTGCCGGATGATCGTTCGTCACCGGCTTATGCGCGTAGCTGCCGAGGCTGGCCCTGTCGAAGACCTGATCCTCGGGCCGGTAGACCTCCACCGACTGCATTTCCGGCTTGCCGACTTCACGGCCGGCATAGTGCTGGATACCGGTGCGCGCGGTGCGAACGTCCGCGACCAAGTAGCCGTCGGCGGTCCGTCGCGTGCCCGCGATCGGTGCAGTGTCTGTGAATTTCATGAGTAGTGCCTCAAAAGAAAAGCCGCCCAGCGAGGGCGGCTATGTTCGACACACCGTCAACGAAAGCAGCGAGATCAGACCATGGTCCGTTACTAAGATTTCAGCACTGGGCTAGGCTTTGGACCTGCACAACAGTCGTGGAGTTTTGTCATGACAAAGGTTCTGGTTGCCGCGATGGCGCTTGTAATGGTTGGCTTCTGGGGATCTGTCGGCGTTCTGATTTACTCGCTGCTTGCGTCTTAGTGAGTAGCGGAACCGGCGTCCCTCCCCTATAGTTCCTCCCGGCAATGGAGGTTGCCTACGGAGGATTGCATGAGCGACACAGCGTTTGGGTTTCTGTTGGCGGCCGAGTTGTCGGCCTTATTTTGGGTCGCACTTTTCATGGTGATATTCTCGGCCTTTTGATGAGCCGCTCGGGCGACCGGCGCGCTTGGTCGGATCGTAAGCCTCGACTGCCTGAGGGCTGATGACGACGTCGAACTCTGCCTTGACTGACTTGGCGACGACGGCAGGGCTATCGAAGCAAGCTAGTGCCTGGACGACATAGGTCTTCACCTCGTCGGAATACTTCGGATTGGCCATTGCTCTTTAAAGGCTCCATCAAGGTGGCTCGTGCCGCTGTAGCGCCCTGATATGATCTCCCTGCACAGGAGGCGACGGTGGACGATCCCGAAATAGAAAAGCGCGCGAAGAAGCTATGGACCCAAGAGAACCCTGGTCGGCCTTGGCTTCCGGTCGCACAGCGCATGCAGCCGGGCGAGGACCTCTCCACAGGGGCGACCGAAGAGGACCGGGAGCGATACCGGCAACGTGCGCGTGACGGAGAGTGATCGTCACGCGACCCTGAGCTGGCAGGTGCCGCAAGCATGGGCGATTTGAGCCCTGGCGATGTCCGGACTTAGCTCAGTTGGGCGGCTTTTGTGCGTCTGAAATAGCTACGAACATACGGCGAACAAGTTGCGGCAGTCATCTGCCTCACCACCTGTGATCCCGCGCGGCGCTCCGGCGAGCGTGGTATAATCCCAACTTGCTACAGAGCTTCGAACTTTGTTGACCAGTCAGGCCGTCTGGCGGGAAGAGCCCGCGTGGCGGCGTCGCTCTCGTATGTGCAAAATGGTTCCGGCCATGGTAGGTCGAAAGAACTTCCAAGAACCTGATCATCGCTCTTCAGCAGGGCTGCCGGTGAGCATTCTACTGCTCTCCATCCTCGGTATATCGGCCTATCTATTGGTCGAGGGATCCTTACTCGATGGAAAGCGCGTCGGATCCAAGGTTTACCTGCCCGGCGCGCAAATGCAGGATCGTTGAGGAGAAGATCAGCACCCATCGGTATGTGCTTTCCCGAACTGCCTGATGGAGCGAATACCCCTCTGCCGCCCAGGCGTTGAGGAGTGCTTCCATGCCCGGCATACCCTTGGGGCCAGAATCGTATTCAACTACACGGTAGGGCATGCTTCACCTCCTGACGCGGGAAGGCATTCGTCGAATTTGGATGCAGGCCCGGGAATCGAACCCGGTCTTTCGTGGTTATGAGCCACGCGGCTTACCAGTTGCCCTGACTGCGTTATGACACGGCTGAAGCGGATCCCGTGTTTGATCTTCTTGAGATGCTGCTGAACATCCCGGACCGGCCGAAAGGATGGTCTAGGCTAGAATGGGGGACACTCCTTATCGTGCCCCTACTTTCGTCGCCTTAATCATTGCCACGATAATGCGACTTCTGTGAAGGCGACCACCCTACCGCATAGACGACGGTCATCGGGTGTCGCAATTACTCGTTGCCTCACCGCTTGGCTGAGCCCGAGTGGTGGTTTAGGTTTGCGCCTCAATCGAGGGGCGCAAATGACTGACGTTGTTAATAAAGACCGAAAGGCTCTCCGCTTTGCGTTCCCCGGCATACTTCTCGGCAGTGCAGCGATCTTCTTCGCTCTCTATTATGCCTTTCAGAGTTGGCGCGTGATAACTTCCCTCACTCTATTGGAACCGTTACCAGCGTCGCCGATAGAGACGTGGCTGTTAGGACGCGGGGAGGCTTTGACACGGGGCGCCGCAAGACCATCACGGTGGGCACAATCATGTTTACCAGGACGCACAAAGGACAGACCTATTCTTGCGAGGCGTCGGTGACGCTCGGTGTGCCCGAGCACGGATACCAGGTCGGTAATAAGCTGGATGTCGTGGCGGCTGCCAGCACCTGCTCTCGCTTCGATGTCGTGGGGAGGTTGCCTAGATCCAGCTTATGAGACCGGCGAGCCAACCCGGGCTGTTCCATTTCTCGAGCATGCCACTCCCCGAAATTGGGTCCTCTTCTGTGGTATTCTAAATGAACCACTACATTAGAAAGGGCGAACGCATGTGGCTAAAATTGCACGACAACAATGGGCCGATCTTCGTGAACATGGACACTGTCATGCACTTCCAACGCGTCGAAGGCCATCGGAGCACCACGCTCGTCACCTGCTCTGTTAAAGGCGGGGTCTCCGTCACGCTCCAGGTTAAGGAATCGCCCGACGAGATCATGGAAATGCTTTGGGAAGAGTAAACGGGCTGCGGATGAGGCGAACGGGAATCAATCCCACCAGCCACTAGGCCCTTATCTACCCAGTTTGAGCTGCGGCGGATTCAGCAAAACTTGAAATAGCCAAGAACAGCCGTGGAACGCTCCGAGCACGGAAAGCGCTTAAAATACACCGGGTTAGCTCAAATGCATGAGGAACAAGCGTTCTCGGCTATCCGAGAAAACGGCGCATTTCTCCAATGCGCCGAGTGTGAACTTTCGGCAGCGGTCCGGCCTTCCTGCAATGCTGTTCGTAGAGAAAGGCCCTGTCGGCGCTCGTGCTTGGCGAAGTACAGATCTTCGATTGTGCCGTCGGGGAATTCGAGCGGGCCGTACCCTGCGCCGCCGCGGAGGAAGCACACGACACAGTCGACCCTGCGGAGCTCTTCGAAGTTCAGCCGCGGCAGGTTGACTAAGGCATATCCGACAAGAAATGGAACCGTTTCTGGATGACCTGGTGCGTCCGATGGTGCCTCAACTCCCGGTAAAACGACATGAAGATGTCGAAGCGATCCTTGCGGCAGTTCCGCTCAATGATCGACTCCATGCGTCGGCTTTCCGGTAGTCGATCGTCCGCGGCCGCCATGCGCTGATAGCCTGGGGCTGCCCTGATCTCATACCAACGTGATCTCTTCATGCTTGTCTCTCGCTAGTCTGTGTTAACGTTGCGCACCTATCAGCCGGCATGGTCACCCTGCTTCTTGGTGCGGTAGCTTGATAGCGATCTAGATTGATGGTGTTGGCAGTATGTCCCGGCAGCCTTGGCTGCGCAGAAAAGGTATGGGCCGCCGTTGTTGAGGGGCCACTTGCATTCGCAGGGAAGCAAATCCTCTAGACGCTTTGCATATGGCAAACGCTTCACATCATAATCTGAGACCGGGACTGGTTCTCTCTCGTGCGGAGTTTACAGCTTGCGCGTTTCGACCTTCCTTGGATGCGGTTCGGCCTTTTGGGGCCTAGTACTCCTAGATCTTTGTTTCTCCGGGAAAAACGCACGATTTCGAAATGCGATCCCAACGATGATGTTGCGAGAGACGCCGAAACGCTTTGCGATCTACGAAGCTGATAGATCGTCCCTCCAGAGCTTCGACGCAGCCTCGATGTCGACGGTGCGGTGCTGGATGGTCATGCCGCTTGGTCCTCTGCTGGGGGCTCCGCCGCTTCTATGTCCGACTGCACCTTGCGCCGGTACGCCATCTGCTCGGCGCTGATTTCCTTGGCGTCCGGCAATGACAGCATGCGGGCCAACTCGTCGGCGCGCTCTGGTGACAGAGGCTCTTGAACGATGATGCCGCCGGCCGCCAACTTCGACGCGGCATGTTCCTGGCAGAACTGATTGAGCCTGGCGCGAACGCGCGCCATGACCTCGGGTGACCGGTCGACAGGCGCGTCGGCCGGCTACATCGCCTCGAGCATCTCGCGCTTTCGGACGCGGTCCTCTCGGGCCGGCTTTGCCTTAAGCTTGGCCAGTGCTGCGAGAATCGGCGGCTTCGGAATGGTGCCCAGGAGCACGTCAGGATTGCCGGCGTAATCGCCCTTGATCAGCTTCTGCGTGGCGATCGTGAGGCCGCATGTCGGGACGCCTTCGAGAGCGTATCCATGGACGGCGTCGATCTTCTTCGGGTCGATGCCCTGCGAATGGTCAGAAAGTAGATGGCGACCCCTGCAGTTCTGCGAGGATCAGGCAAAATCAATCCCTTAGGCAATGGTGCGACCAAGTTGCGTCCCATTGATAACATTGACGAATTGAAAATCGCAGGTCTTACCAACATCAGGAATTCAGCTCGAACACGGTCGCATCATCGGCCCTCTCCCTGATGCCTTTGAACGATGGATGCCGGAGCTTCCCATCCTGCGTCCAGGCGCGATACTCGGCCTCAGCGATCAGCACGGGCTCGACGAAGACGGCGTTCTTTCGTTTCAGGAGCACCGCCGGCGAATCCGTCCGGATCTCCTCTAGGAGCTCCCGCAGCTTGGCCGACTCCGCGTACGTCCATCCGGTTCCGCAGCCGCCGACATAGACAAGCTCACCTCTCCTCCTTGCTCCCAGCAGCAGCCGCCCGATAGCGCCGGGGACGGATGACGGCTCGAAGCCGACGATCACGAAGCTGTCGCGGCGCTTGCAGGTGATCTTCTGCCACCATTCGCCGCGGCCGCTGCGGTAAGGCTTTTCCCGATGCTTGGCGATGATGCCTTCGAGGCCGTGCGCGCAGGCGACGTGATAGAATTCCTCCCCATCCGCTTCGACCTCTTCCGATAATCGGATGGCACCTGTGCGGCCGGCGACGATTGGATCGAGCAGCCATCGGCGTTCGCGAAACGGCAGCCGGCGTAGATCCCAACCGTCGACATAGAGAAGGTCGAAGGCAAAGAAGAGGATTTCGCTGGGATCATGCAGGCTAGGTCGCTTGCCGAGGGCACGCTGAAGCAGCCCGAAATCCGACCGGCCCTGATCGTTAAGAACCACCGCCTCACCGTCGAGGATCAAGGTTTCGTAACCAAGCTGGCGTGCCTCGGCCGCGATCGAAGCAAAGCGGAGCGTCCAGTCGTAGCCGCCGCGTGTGATTATACGTACCCTCTCCGGCTCGACGTGGACGGCCAACCGATAGCCGTCCCATTTCACCTCAAAGGCCCAGTCCGGCCCTTTTGGTGGCTTGTCGACTAACATCGCCAGACACGGATCAACCCGATCCGGCATCGGGTCCGGAGATGAGGTGCCGCGCGGTGTTTTCGACGATGCTCTGGCCATGCGCCCATTAACGCACAGCCTAGTCAAACCGTCGCATTGACTAAGAGTGGTAAGGGAACAGATCGGTCGTTTTCACGTCCCTGTGGGCATTCATATATTGCTCCCTCGCGGCCCAAATGTTTCCACGTACCGTATAAATCTCGTGGTTGTCGTCAATCGGGAACACCACGCCCTTTCTCGACAATCCCTGGATTTCCGCAGACCACTCGATGAAGTGTGCATTTCCCCGGCGCATTATCCAGAGAAGCGCCAGGCGCTCAGAATCCGAAAGTACATCCAAAGCTAAGACCGCTTCCTTCGGCGGCCGATCCGCAGCTCGCCTTCCGCTCAACTTGTTTATTTGGTCCATGCTTGCCTGCGAATCCACAGAATATATCTCACTCTTCGGACGGCCGGTTTACTGGACCTAACCCTCCGACAGCAACCCCCTCCGATTAAATGGGTCGAAAGCTTGACATTCCACGTCATGAGAACATAATAAGAACATTATCGGCGCTGCGGCGCGCCATTCCGACAAAATAAGGGGACCTGGTAACCGCTTTGCGCGGTCAGGAAAGGTGCGCCATGCGAACACTTTCGGATGAGATCGAAAGCATGATTGCTGTCACCTTGCCATTTTGAAGCCCCATCAAAGGCGGGGCTTCGCCGGCCTGGATCAATATCGCCGTCCAGTTGAGGTCCGCGGCGTGCAGGAGGTCGCCGCCATGATTGCAGATTCTTTTCGAGCATTCGCCATTTTCGACATCGAGTCGGTGTTGCGCTCTCCGGCGATCACACCTTTCGTCACGCAGACGCTTTACTCAATACCAATCGAGCTACGCCGGGCCGCATGCGATCAGGATCGGTCGAAAGCAGAAAGCGCCCGCAACGAAATGGCGCACATGATCTCAGCGGCGCTGCTGCGAAGATTCCACTTCGAGCAATTGAAGCACGCCGGGAGCTCTTGCCATTCAAACTGGCAGCAAGCGTTTGAAGAGCAATTCGACCGTCGCCGGGGAGACAAAGCCGATGAGCGATGAGCAAGGAGCGAAGCCGCATTGCGAGGCAGGCCCATACGTCCACTACTGCGAACACCCTAAGTGCCAAAAGTGGGGCAGCTTCGGCTTCGCGATCGGTAATGCGGCCCGAACTGGTTGTCTAATCGCGCTTTGCGAGTCAAGCCCGTTTAGATACGTCGGATGAGCTCCGGGCACATGTTCATGGCACAGATTCGGATCGGTCATATGGTGCGTTCTCAGTGTCCGCTCAGTGCTTCATTTTGACGTGAGAGCAATCGTATGTCGGGAACATGGTTGTCTCCGCGGTCGGTACAAGACCGCCGCATCATGGTCTTCGCAGGAAAGGTCTTCCTATGTTCTGCGCGCAGTCTCTGGGAGCTGCCGCCAGTTTGACGGAATGACCCGACCTACGTCCACGACAGGGACGCCTCGTCGCGTCAGAAAGATGATGCGCTGAGAGTGATCGGCTGTCAGACCTTCATTATGCGTTGGTGCCGGCCGAAGGGTTGAAGATTTCTCCCGTCTTGAGCATGGTATGCATGATAACCGCGAGTTTGCGGGCGACGGCCACAGCGGCCCGCTTGAAGCCAAGCCGCTCGCGCAACTTGAGCCCCCAGTTTTTAAATTCCTGACGCTGGTTCGCGTAAGCATCGCAGTCGCCGCTTCGTAAAGCAGCCCGCGCAGACGGTTGTCGCCTCTGCGTGAGATATGACCATCGTAATCGACTTCGCCCGACTGATAGCGGCGTGTGGTCAGCCCGAGCCAGGCGCCAACTGAGCGCGAAGTTCGGAAGTTTTCCGGATCCTCGATTGCGGCGACGTAAGAGACCGCCGTGATGGCACCTATGCCCGGAATTGTCATCAACAGCTTCGTAGCCGGGCTCTGCCGCGCCGCTGCAATGAGCTGACGGTCAAGAATGGCCGCACGCTTGCGGATGTCGTGCCATGCTTCAAGCAGGGGCAAAATGATCTGTGCCAGAGAGGTCTGCCTCTCCAGAAGCTGTCGGACATGGGCATCAAACACCCGACCTGTGCCTTTGGGGACGATAAGGCCGAACGTCTTCATGACACCCCGGATCTGGTTGCTGATTTGGGTGGAGATGCTCAGGAGCTGATCGCGGGCCACAACCAGCGTGCGTGTCAGCATGGCGTCGAATGATTTTACCCGGACCGCCTTGTAGAAGCCGGCTTCGGCCAGCTGGGCCAAGCCATCCGCATCATTGGCATCGGTCTTGTTGAGCGTCTCGTGCAATACCTTTTGCGCATGCCGCGCTTCAATGCAGATCGCGGGCACCCCCTCGGCCGTCAGCGCATGATAGAACCAGGTCGACAGCGGCCCCGTTTCGAATACGACGCGCTTGGCGTGCGGGGCGTGCTTGCGGATCATTTCCGCTAGAACCTTTGGATCCGAAGGACACTTACCCCGCCAGATCCGCTTCCCGTCCTCTCGGATCGAGATCGCGGTGTCTTTCAATGAAACATCAAGCCCGATATATTGGTCCATGGTTGCTCTCCGTTCGATGCTTGGGCCCGGTTCCAATCGTGAGCCCGTTTTCCCATCGTATCGGGAGCAACCACTCCAGCCAGCCATCATCTTATTGAAATGACCTGGGACGATCGCGCCGCGATTACCCCATGTTCTGCTTTGAGCATCGACCGAAGTGGAGCGGGCGGCCCACTGGCAATCATCATTGACGCTGCGCGCCGCCGCGGTAGCTTTGTCGTTCCGGAGAACCTATGTGCGGACGAGTCTGCATCAAGAGCACCCTTGACGACCTGTTACGGGGATTTTCCATGGCTGAGCGGGAAGCGGTCCTGGGGATGGCCAACCAGTTCCCGCGCTACAACGGCGCTCCGTCCCTTTACTATCCGATCATAATCCGCGATGTCGTCCGTGATCCGGACGTTTTCAGCCCCACATTCGTCAGCGCACGTTGGGGCTTGGTGCCCGGTTGGATGAAAGAGCAGAGGCCCGGCCGGCCGCCGCCGGTCAATGCCCGAAGAGAGTTTCCTCGAACGGTATGTTCAAGAAGGCCTATGGCAGCCGCCGTTGCCTCATCCCGATTGACGGTTTTTTCGAGTGGAAGGACATCTTCGGCACGGGCAAGAACAAGCAGCCATATGCCATTGCAATGAAGTCTGGCGAACCATTTGCGCCGCCGGCATATGGGAGAAGTGGCGCAATCCGGAGACGGGAGAGGATATCCGCACCTTCTGCGTCATCACCTGCCCGCCAAATGAGATGATGCGACAATCCATGATCGGATGCCGGTGATCTTGCACCGAGAGGACTATGAGCGCTGGCTTTCGCCGGAGCCGGATCCTTTCGACCTGATGAAGCCGTTCCAGGCGGAACCGATGACGATGTGGCCGATCGACCGGAAAGTCGGTTCTCCGAAGAACGACACCAACCGCTTCGAACGTCGCTTATGCATATTGAGATAGTGAGAGCGCGAGCGAGATCAAGGGCTACTGGCCCGTCTAAAGGCGATGTGCTCCATCCGAGCTAATTCCGATTGGCTAAAGGTCAACCTACTCCGCCTGATGTAAAATCAGCATTTTCTTAAATGCGAAGGGGAGATACATGTTGAGGGGAACACTGTGCGCCTTAACGGCGCTGGCCATGTCGTTTGGTCTTTTCTCCCCTGCGGAGGGAAGCACAGTCCAAATTCCGGGCCACAAGTTCAAGACCGCAAAAAACTGTGAGCGTAAGGCGCCAATCGGGAAATTCGATCGCAAGTGCGACATTCCGATTGTCGGCTGGCGTGGCGCCGAAGGCCTTTGGTTGCCGAGTGTTGCGCAAGGTGCCCCTGGCGGGTTCGGTCTTTGACAAAGGCGAAACGTTGTCACCGCCGTGAGCGAGGGACCGACGCCAGTCCCGCAAGTAAGCGCTTCGGCGCGCCTCTGAAGCCCGAATGAAGTTTGACGTAATCTCCAAAGTCTAGTCCACCGGGTCTAATGGACAGTCCGCATGGCTGCCGTTAAAACCCGCGCTTGTTGGCGATGTGTAGTGGAGCCGGGAGACTCTCTTCCGCTCCAATAGGCGCAGATAGACACCAGAGGGATAACGTAAGCCGCGCGCTGATCAGCAAATCAGAGAAATCGCGAGGTTCGCTCCAATTTGGACTGAAGTCGTTACGAAAATCGTAGGCATTCGGAACCTATCGTCGCCGGCAAGGATCTGCGTTTTCTAAGCGCGAGGCAACAGCCCCGCGCTTTTCTGATGGGGAATTTGGCATGAGCGGTACGGGTAAGACGGGTGCGACCTTGAACACGACGGGCAACAGTCTGATTGATGGCGTACTTTCGGGTTATGCCTGGACCGGGCCGATCACCTATGCCTTTCCGACAGTGAAGAGCAGCTACAGCTATAGCGGCGAGAAGGATAACGGCTTTGCCGCGGTCTCACAGGCGCAGATAAACGCCGCGCTTTTCGCGATGGAGCAAAGTTTCGGCTCGGCCGCCAATGACGGCTTTTCCGTCGAGGGATTCACCAATGCCAGCTTCACCTCCGGAAGCGCAGCCAGCGCGACAATCCGGTTCGCCCAGTCGAACGAGCCGGATACCGCCTGGGCTTACCTGCCAGGTGCCTATGCTCAAGCCGGCGACATCTGGTTTGGCACGACCTATGCAGGCACAGCTGCAGATAATCGTACCCCTGTAGCCGGCAACTATGCATGGCATACGCTGCTGCACGAACTCGGCCACGCGCTCGGTCTGAAGCACGGCCACGAAGCAGAGGGGGCCTTCAAGCCTCTGCCTTCCCAATACGATTCGATCGAATATTCGATCATGACCTATAGCGGCTATGTTGGAGCGGGCGAGGGCTACTACTACGAACAATACGGCGCGCCGCAAACGTTCATGATGGCCGACATTGCGGCACTGCAGGAAATCTACGGCGCCGACTTCACGACCAACAGCGGCGACACGGTTTACAAATGGACGCCCGGCAGCGGTGCGACGCTCGTCAATGGCTCGGTCGGCATAGCACCAGGTGCCAACCGCATCTTCGCCACGATCTGGGATGGCGGCGGCAACGATACCTACGATCTGTCGGCCTATGCGACGGGCCTCAAAATCGACCTGCGGCCCGGCAACGCGTCGACCTTCAGCGTCGACCAGCTTGCCTGGCTCGGTGGCGGTTCCAATAACGGCTTTGCCGCAGGCAACATCTTCAACTCGCTGCTCTATCATGGCGATACGCGATCGCTGATCGAGAACGTCAAGGGAGGTTCGGCCGGCGACAAGATCATCGGCAACCAGGCGGCTAACCGGCTGTGGGGCAATAGCGGCAATGACGCGCTGAGTGGCGCTTCCGGCAAAGATACGCTCTATGGCGGTTCGGGCGCGGACAAGCTCTATGGCGGCAACGGCAATGATACCTTGTACGGCGAATCGAACAATGATGCGCTCTATGGCGGTGGCGGCGCAGACAAGTTATTCGGCGCCGCTGGCGCCGACACCTTTCAGTTCAAGGCAGTAGCGGACAGCACCGTTTCCACGTCGGGCCGCGACACCATTTACGACTTCGTCGCCTCGGATTCCGATCGGATCGATCTTTCCGCGATCGACGCCGACTCGGCCACGAGCGGCGACCAAGCCTTCACCTTCGCCGCCGCTTTCAGTGGCAAGAAGGGGGAGTTGCGCTACGACCGCGCTGCCTCCGACACCTATATCTACGGCGACGTCAACGGTGACAAGAAAGCCGACTTCGCGATCCATCTCGATGACGCCGTCACCCTGCAGAAGGGCTACTTCGTCCTGTAGGCGGCCGGCGGCGAAACGTCTTGTTGTTCGTTACCAGCGGTGACGGAGCGGAGCAGTCACCGCTCCACTCCGCCGCCGCTTGCAGCCAAAAGCCTGGCAATCTCCCGCTCCAGCCGCTGCTGGTTTTCCTTCAGGTCGAGGATGATGTCGCGCTGGCTGTAGACGCTGCCCTGGGCCTGCTTTACCTCGTCGATCTGCCGTTGATGGTCGGCAAAGCGCTGGTCATAGCTCGTCCAGACCCGATCGAGCTCCTGGCGTGGGACCTGAGCATCCCGAAGATCCTTCAGCATAGACTGCTGCTGCATCCTGTCCTCGGCGGCGCGCGCCGATCGCCACTCCATCTCCTTTTGTGTCACCATCTTTTCGTTCAGAATGGCGACGGAGGCCTTCAGGTCGCTGGTTGCGCTGTTGATCGTCCAATAGGCGAGAGCGCCGAGAATCGTGCAGAAGCTCAATGCAACACCGAGGGCTTGCCACTGTGGACGGTTGCGCTCTGCAAGTGTCGACGACAGAGAGGCTACGGAATTGCGCATCTCGGCGGCAAGCGCGCCAACCGCAGATTCCATTTGCTTGAAGCCGGTTCTCATCTCCGCTTCAAGGTCGGTCTGCCGGCGTCCGAGGTTCGTCACCCGCTCACCCAGCTGCGCCGTCACTGCATCTGTATAGGTGCGGTGTGGATCATTTCCGTTCATATCATCATCCGCCACTATGTCCCCGATGCCCCATGCTTATGCGATCCAAAGAGATCGGCCGCCGCGAGAGGACACGGCGGCCGTTGTGATGTCATTCACCGATCGGCTTCCTTGCCGCCCAGCGCCCATAGAGAGCGATGCCAGCGCCGATCACGGGGCCGAGAGCGATGATGAGTTCAATCACCTTCCCCTGAACCTCGGCCGGGAATGCGTAGCCGAACAGCCCGAGTACGCCGGCGGCCGCGGCCAGGATGGCGCCGAGGGTCACGCGCGACTGATACCAAGGCTCATTGTTTTTCGCGGCGATGATCTCAGGGGCGATCTTGGCTGTGACCGCATTGATGATGGGCCGAGCCGCCGCCGGATCCGCCGGGACAGTCGGGTTGCCGACAGTAGTGATGACCGCCGCGGCGATCTTGTTCTCGAGCTTTTCCTGTGCGGTGTTCATGATGCCCTCCTTATTCCGCGACCTTCGCTTCGCGCAGCGCGAGCGTGATTGCCGCGTAGGCCTCGGCCGCCTTCACGAGCGCGGTCGCGGCGGTGACCGATGTCGGATCCTTGCAGATGGTGTCGAGAGCCGCATAGGCAGCCGCCTCACGCGCGACGGTGCGCTGCTTGATGTTGCCGGTGCTGGCGACGATGACGAAGGCCGAGTGAGCCGTAGCCGCCGCCGAGCAAACCTGCGGCAGGTTCTTCTGGATGGCGGAATCGATGGACGATGTGGTCTGGCAAGCGGACAGCGCAAAGGCTGCCGCTGCCACCAAGAGCAGAGACTTGATCATTTCAGATTTTCCTTTGAGGGTTAGGCCGCAGCCTTGGCTTCGAAGAGGAGGCGGAGTTTGCTGACCGTCGAGGCGTCGAAGTCGCCGCTTTCGGGCAGGTTGGAGGCAAGTTGAAAGGCGCGGATGGCCGAGCGGGTTTTCCTGCCGACGATGCCGTCGATCGGGCCAAGGGCATAGCCGGCGCGGACCAGCAGCCGCTGCAGGTAAGCAGTGCGGATGTCAGGCCCCTCGAGCACCGGTTCATTCTCGATGACGACCGGCTTCCAGGTTCCCTTGATATCGGCGACCGGGAGACCCTTCGCCGCGGCCCAGGGGATAACGTCAAAGCACGGGCATGCCTTGATGTGCTCGAACGGCTCGATCACGCCATTGCCGTTCTTGTCCGGAGAAAGATCACGGTGGCCGCACCATTTGATGTCGGGGAACTCCACCGACAATTCACGCATGCGCCTTTCCAGCGTGGCGAACTGCGCATCCTTGAGCGTGTTCACGTCCGGCCGGCCGGCTGCGTCTACACCTCCGACCATCGCCAGGCCGTAGGATATCGAGTTGAAGCCGGCGACATGGGCACCGATCGCCATTTTGCCGCGGCCGATCTCGGAACGACCGTCCGGATTGATGATCTCGTTATAGCCGATGTCGGACCATCCCTGAGCCTTATGGATAGCTCGGATGCCGGCGACGCCCTTATCCCAGCCTGGAGGCGTGGCCGTAACGTGCACGACCCCAAGCGGCGTACGCTTGCGATTTGCCATGGTTCACCTGATTCTTTCGTGGATGAGGATGTCTGCCTACAGGCAATAAAAAACCCCGCCGAAGCGGGGTTCCAGCAGGACGGCGGTGAACGCGATCAGAGGATAAAATAGTCCTTCGTCAGCGTGAGGGCGTCGTCCAAGTGGATCGCCAGGTCCGCTTTCTTATCGCCGTTCACGTCCGCATAGATGTACGTGTCTGAGGCCTGCTTCACGTACCGGAGTTCACCTGCCTTGCCGTGGAAGCCTGTCGTGCCGATGAAGGTGAATGCCTGGTCGGCCGACACATTCGTGCTCGCGTCTATCGCTGACAAGTCGATCCGGTCACCCGTGCTCTGGACAAACCCGAAGATCGTATCGACCAGCGAGCCAGCAGAGTCAGCCAGGGCTTTAAAGATGAACCGATCGGCGCCCGATCCTCCCCAAAGTCGGTCGGCTCCGGCGCCACCATTGATGCGGTCGTTGCCGCCACCAGCGGAAATTGCGTCGTTACCGTTTCCACCGGTGATCCAGTTGGCGGCCGAGTCTCCGTAAAGCCGATCGCCGTAAGCCGAACCGATCAGGTCTTCGATGCCAAAGTAGGCGTCGCCGAAAGCGTCATTCGTATTCATGGCCGTGTTGGCGAGGTGCGCAGTGACTCCTTTGACAGAGGTCGCGTAGGATGCCGTGTCGCTGCCGTTGCCGCCGTCGATCGCGTCCTTTCCACTGCCACCGATTATCGTATCATTGCCCTCATTGCCGAAGAGTGTGTCGTTGCCGGCATTCCCGTTGACCACGTCATTGCCATTAAAACCAGCCATGACGTCCCGTAGGTTGCCGCCGGTGAGCGTATCGTTCCCCCGCAGGGCGTTGAAAATGACTTCCTCATCGTCCGAGAGGTCCGAGGCAGTATTCGCCGCCGCGACAATATCAGACACGGCGATGCTGCCCCCGGTGAAGACGACGAGCGCCTGGCCTTTGTAGTAGCCGGCATAGCTCGTAGCGGTCCCACTGTAGGGGGCGCCAAAGGCGTCGTACTTGAAGCCGGTGCCCTGAAACACTTCGCTGGTACCGTCCGAGTAGTTGATCCTGAACGTCGTCGACGTCCGGACATAGGACGTGCCGTAATACATGTTGCTGAAGTCGAAACTCCACTGATCAAACCCATAGTTTGACGCAACCGTTAGTTTTCCCATTGTCTACCCCCTAATCTGGCTGTCGAAGGCATAGAACAGTTATAGGTTGCAGGCAATCGGGGGTAGTGCACGCCCTCGAAGAGGACGTGCGGGGTGTTTTCAACTAGTAGTATTCCCACACAATAACCAGGCCGGCGTTGCTCCTGCAACCGCTGCGCCAAGCCCGAACCGGACCTGGCCGCGATCAAGCAGTTCAACCGCGCCGCCTACTCCACCGCATTTCTCCTGATCCTCGCGACCGCATTGTTCGGCTTCGTTTTCAGCGCCTTTTGGAATGCTGACCGGGTTCAGGAAATCGTCGCCCACGAAAGGAAAGTCTGATGAGCACCGCTGATGTCGAGCACAACATTCTTCGCCAGACCGAGGCCGCGAAGTCGCTTCTGTCCAGCCTTCGCGATCAGGGCGTCGACGATGATGCCGAGCTGGTCGCGGATGCGATCGAAGGCGAAACCAACCTCCTCGAGGCCATCTCGGCCGCCATCGCGCAGCTCGACGAATGCGACGTCCTGATCGCCGGCTTGAAGGCGAAGGAAAGCGAGTTTGAAGCCCGCCGCAAGTCGATCGAGCGCCGGTCCGAGCGTGTCCGCGCCCTGATCGAGCAGGCGATGCCCGCCACGGATCAGACCTCGTTGAAGCTTCCGACCGCAACGCTATCGCTTACCAAGCGCGCGCCTGGCCTGATCGTCGTCGATGAAGCCGACATCCCGGCCAAATACTGGGTTGAGCAGCCGAGGCCCGCCCCAAAACTCGACAAGAAGGCCCTCATCGCCGATCTGCGCGATGCGAACGCCGCCAAGGGATACGATTGGCGAGAGGTCGCTGAAACACGGCCATACCGCCAATCGCGCCACCACGCCTGAATACCGAAGCTGGTACAACATGCACCAGCGCTGCAATAACCACCGGTCCTCTCACTACGACAGGTATGGTGGCCGCGGCATCGTGGTTTGCGGGCGCTGGACGTCCTTCGAGAATTTCCTTGATGACATGGGGCCGCGGCCGCGCGGCACCACACTCGACCGATGGCCCAACGCAGACGGCAACTACGAGCCGGGCAACTGCCGCTGGGCAACCAGTAAGCAGCAGTGCCGCAACCGTAGATCAAACCGCCCCGTAATCCGCGACGACGGGCTCAGGTTCGCCACCATGGCAGAGGCGGCGGAGGCCACTGGCGGCACCGATGCATCCGCGACGTCTGCACAGGCAGGCAGAAATCCCTCTAGGGCACACTTGGAGTTACTGCGAATGAGCGGACCAGTTTTATTGACCTGGGATGGTGAAGCATTTCACCCGGCGAACCGGCACTGGGCCCGCGAATGCGACAAGCGTTTCATGGTCGGCGAGTTCTATACGCTCGCCGAGCACAACGACAGGAGCATGAACAGCCACCGGCATTATTTCGCCGCCGTGAATGATGCTTGGCGCAACCTGCCGGAGCACTATTCCGGGCTGCCGTTCGCCGAATCCGCCGAGCACCTGCGCGCCTATGCGCTGATCCGGACCGGCTACTGCGACGCTCACACGATCGTCTGCAGCACGAAGGCCGAGGCTGCGCGGATGGCCGCCTTCATCCGCCCGATCGACGCCTTCTCTGTTGTCGACGTGAAGGAGGCGACCGTCACGCGCTACGTGGCGAAGAGCCAATCCATGAAGGCCATGGGCAAGCAGGAATTTCAGGAAAGCAAAACGGCCGTTCTCGACTTCCTCGACGATCTGATCGGCGTCGAGCGCGGAACAACGCAACGAAATGCGGGAGCCGCAGCATGAAGAACCCGTTCCCTGTCAACCTTCAGACATCCGACGATGTGCGCAAGGCTGGATGGCAAGCGGAACCCGCGATGCTGACGGCCACCTTTGCCGAACCCATGCGCCGTTCGAGACTGACGCGGAAATCGTCTGGCTGGTTCGCGAGGCGCTTGAGCACGGCGAGACCGTGACCATCTGGCCAGCGAAAGGCGGTGCGGCATGAGCGAGACGCGCCCAACTTCTCAGACGTTAGGTCTCATCGTCGGCCTTCTCGCCCGTCTCAGGCTTAACGCCACGCGCCGCCGGCTTACCGGCTGCCGTGCCGGTATCGGGCACCTTATCCGGCATGGGCACGGGCTCGAGCTCCATCTCCGGAGGCACTCCCTTCCGGGTTGGCGTCGGCTGCTCGGTGCGCTTGTCGTCTCTCTTTTGGCTCATCATCGAAATCCTTTCGTGCCGCCGGCTCAACTACCTGCGTCCCGTAAGGTTCCGCACAACTGGGAGACTGTGTGATGGCATATCGCATCGCCAACTCCCTCCGCCCGGATCCGACACCAATGCGGAAGCCGACGAAGAACAAGGATTACCTGGCGTTCATCCACGAGCTGCCCTGCTGCGTTTCCGGCCGGTGCGGTGTCGAGGGCCTCGGTACGGCCACTATGGTCGCGGCAAGGGCAGCAAAGTATCCGACCGCTGGGTTCTGCCGCTGCATCCGGACGAGCACCGCCGCCAGCACGGCATGAACGAGGAGCGCTTCTGGCGCGGCGTGCGCATCAACCCGCACGTCCTCGCTCTTACCATTCACGGCCTCTGGTCGGACGTGGGCGAGGATGCGGCGCCATTCGCAACTGCTATCATCAATCAGACGCTGGCGGACGCCGGCGCCCTCCGGTTGAGGGACGAGGCATGAGCACCGATACGCTCGACATGCTCGCAACCGAGACGACCTCCTCGGCTATCATTTCAGAATGCGGCGCATACCGGTACCGCTTAGAGCGGCAGTGGGACGTCGATAAGCCCAAGGTCGCCTTTCTCATGCTGAACCCGTCCACGGCTGACGCCAGCCAGGATGACCCGACGATTCGCTTGTGTATCGGCTTCGCGAAAGGCTTGGGGTTTCGGCGGATTGATTGTCGGCAACCTCTTTGCCCTTCGCTCCACCGATCCGAAGGCCCTATATGACCATCCCGACCCGATCGGTCCCGACAACGATCAGCATATTCTCGCGATGGCCAAGAGCGCCCGTAAAATCGTTTGCGCATGGGGAACGCACGGTTCTCTTCATCGCCGCGGTCGCGAGGTCGCCGAACGGCTCGAATTCTTCGACCTAGTCGCGCTAAAAGTTACAGCGGACGGGCAGCCAGGCCACCCGCTGTATCTCGCTGCCGATATTCAACCCAAATCGTATTTTGCGCCATGAGAATTACGCTCGACCTTACCAACACCACTCCCGAGACGCGGGAATACTATGCCCTTCCTGCTGAGATCCGGGTCAAGGCCGAAGAACTCGCCGGTCCTATCAGGCAGATGACGAGACTCGAAATCCTGCTTGCGATCGGTCGAGGGATGATGAGCGAGCGAGAAGCCGCAAAGAGAGGTGAAGGATGACGACGCCCGCTCTCGTAAAAGCTGCCGACCTGAAAAGCATGGCCGATGTCGCCAAGGCCAAGGGCGTGACCGTCTGGATCGAAATTAATGGCCGGCGCGTCGGGGTTTCCCCCGATATCCCCAGCACGAGCGGCGAAAAGCCGGTTGAGAAACACGAGGATTTTGATTTCTGATGGTCGACATGCCGCGCAAGCCCTTCCTCTCCCACGAAAAGACCAGGCACGGAAAGCTCGTCTGGTACTTCAAGAGGAACGGCAAGCGCATTCGCCTCCCTGACGAATACGGGAGCGACCAGTTCAACGCGGCCTATGAGAAGGCGCTCACCGGATCGAGCGCCGCCGCGGAACAGCCGAAGTCGAAGACCGGATCGTTCAAATGGCTTGTCGGCCAATATAAGCGCAGCGCTGCTTTTGCCGCCTTGGCGCCAGCAACGCGCCGGGCCCGCGACAATATCCTCAAGCAGTTGCTCAAGGATCCGAAGAACGCCGACGGGCCTTTCGGCGCCATCACCAAGGCGCACATCAAAAAGGCGATCGACAAGCGCGCCGCCACGCCGAACGCCGCCAACAATCTCCTGAAGACGATGAGCCATCTGTTCAAGTGGGCTGTCGAGGCCGAACACCTCGACGTCAATCCGGTGATCGGCGTCAGCAAGGTTTCAGTGAAGTCGGACGGCTTCCACACATGGACCGTCGATCAGGTCGAGAGATATCGGGCGCATCATAAGCTCGGGACAAAGCCACGACTGGCGATCGACATTCTGCTCTTCCTTGGGCTGCGCCGATCCGACGCGGTTCTAGTCGGCCGCCAGCACCTCAAGGACGGCGTCATTTCCCTGCGCACCGGCAAAACAGGCGCATGGGTCTACCTTCCGGTTTTTCAAGCAATTGCTCGAATCGATCGAGGCGACGCCGATAGGAGACCTGGCTTTTCTGACCACATCTACCGGCAAACCGTTCAGTTCAGGAGCATCATTCAGGAATTGGTTCGCGAAGCAGTGCAAGGCCGCGGGCCTGCCTGATGAGTGCCGAGCGCATGGGCTCAGTAAGGCGGGCACCACCATAGCCGCCGACGAGGGCGCGACGGCTCATGAGTTGATGGCAATGTACGGCTGGACCCGGCTCGCGATGGCCGAAGTCTATACGAAGGAAGCCGATAAGAAGCGCCTCGCGATGGCCGCTTCGGAACGCCTTGCGAACAGAATGTAGGTCGCACCTATAACCCTGCTCGGTCGCACCTTAAATAGAATCAAAGACTTAGATAGTGGTTTGGCGACCCCTGCAGGACTCGAACCTGCGACAACCTGCTTAGAAGGCAAGTGTCTGGCGTGAGGCCCCGGATGGCCTTCCGCATGCCCCAGAAATGACCGTGGCAACGGGTTCGTGCCGGACCTGCTTTGCTCTTCGTGAATCTGCTTCGCTAAGGGTGAATCGGCGTGGTCAGAGTTTGCTTCGCTATAAGCTGACTTCGTCACCCGGCGCGACGACGGTGAGGCACTCCGCTTCGGTCCTTTCCCTGATGAACATGAATCAATCCCTTCATCAAGCGATCTAAATGCTCTAGTCTATGCCAGAGGGATCGGACCGGCCTTGACCAAGGTCAAGGCGGGAGGTGGCTGCGGCGAAGGTCGTGCGCTTACAATTGACACCGATCAATGATCGCACGGACCGGCCACCTTAGCTTGGTCCCTAAAGACACCGCCAATCCACGCCCGCGACGAGGGCGCCCAGCACTTTCCGAATTACGTGATCGGTCGTCATGCATGATTTCGGTTTGCGATGAGACAGCGAGATGCTGCAGAAAAGGAGGTTCTGCGATGTCGAGGAAAATGTCTGACACACTTGCACCGGCGATCTGGCCCCAATGGCCCGTGGGGCCCGAAGGGCGATCGCTGCTGCTTTCGATGGCACGTTTCCAGGCGGACGTACTGCAGACGGCCTTGCGCGGTCAGATCGAGGCGCTCAGCTTCATGCAGAGCCGCAGCGAGCATCACCTGCAGCTTTGGGAGGAACTGCTCGCGTCGGACTATGCGCGCGATGGTTTCGACCTTTACTGCAGCTTCTGGCGCAATGCTTTCGAGGACTATTCCGACGAGGCTGAGCGATTCACGCGGATCGGCGCGCAGCTTGCTACCCAGGCGGCGAAGCGCGTGAGCGAGGAGCAGGAAGACCTGACCGAGAAAGTTGCGCGGAAGATGGTGATGTGACGCGGTGACGGTCAGGCCGCTGCTGCATGTCTCCTTAAATCGAAGCCGCTTTAAGGAGAAAAACATGCAGCGCTTCAAAGTCTTACATCGTCCTTTGTGCGTCTGATAAGACGCACGGCGCTGTAGTCGTCTACTTGGTCTGCTGTCCGGTCTTGGCTGCGAGCAGGTCCGCGAGTTCCATCGGGAAGGGGAAAATGATCGTCGAGTTCTTCTCGCCGGCGATGACGTTGAGCGTGCTCAGGTAGCGCAATTGCATGGCCTGGGGCTGGCGGGCGAGGATTTGCGCCGCCTCGAGCAGTTTCGCCGCCGCCTGCTGTTCGCCCTCGGCGTTGATGACCTTGGCGCGCCGCTCGCGTTCGGCCTCCGCCTGGCGGGCGATCGCCCGGATCATCGATTCGTTGATGTCGACATGCTTGATCTCGACGGTCGCGACCTTGATGCCCCAGGCATCGGTCTGTACGTCGAGGATCTTCTGGATATCCTCGTTCAGCCTGTCGCGTTCCGCCAGCATCTCGTCGAGGTCGTGCTTGCCGAGCACCGATCGCAAGGTCGTCTGGGCAAGCTGGCTCGTCGCCGCCATGAAGTCCTCGACCTGGATCGTCGACTTCTCCGCATCGATCACCCGGAAATAGATGACCGCACTGACACGGACCGAAACGTTGTCATGGGAGATGACGTCCTGGCTCGGCACGTCGAGCACGCGGGTCCTGAGATCGACGCGCACCATCTGTTGCACATAGGGAACGAGCAGGATGAGACCCGGCCCCTTGACGCCGGTGAAGCGGCCGAGGGTGAAGATGACGCCGCGCTCGTATTCCCGGAGGATCCGGATCGCATAGGCGATGACGATCAGCAGGAGAAACAGAGCCGCGGCGAGCGGAACAAGACTTCCAAACAAGGGCATCAATTTCCTCCCCTTCCTAGCTTCGTTTTGCTCGGCGCTCGACTTCGAGCGTCAACCCGTCGCGGCCGACGACCATCACGTCCTCGCCGGGGCCGAGCGGCTCGGTGCTCACTGCGCTCCAGCGCTCCCCATGCGCGATGACGTAACCCGCCGCGCCCGCCCAGGTGTCGACCTTGCCGAAAATACCGATCATCTGCTCGGCCCCCGTGGCGACCTTGTGCCGGCGGGAAACGAATGCGAGACGGGCGACAATGAAGCTGAAGGCCAGGCTTGCGATCGCCACGCCGCCGAGAACCGGCCAGGACACCTGCAACCCCGGTACGTCGGTGTCGAACAGAATTGCGGCACCGAGCACGATGGCAACCCCGCCGCCGAGCCCGAGGACGCCAAAGGACGGCGCGTGCGCCTCGGCCACCAGCAGCGCCACACCGAGTATGATCAGGCCTATGCCGGCATAGCTTACCGGCAGCACTGCCAGGGCGTAGAGACCGAGCAGAAGGCTGATACCGCCGATCGTGCCAGGCACCACAGTGCCGGGCGTCAGGAACTCGAAGATCAACCCGTAGATGCCGACGATCATCAGCAGCAGCGCGACGTTTGGATCGGTGATCACCGAGAGCAGGCGCGTGCGCCAGTCGGGAAGCACGTCCTCGATGGAGAGCCCGGCCGTGTCGAGCCGGTTATCGGCCTGGCCGATGCGGACCGTCCGGCCGTGGGCTTGCTTCAGGAGGTCCTCGACGGTAACGGCCGTGAAATCGACAGCCTTCTCGCGTACCGCCGCGGCCGAAGAGAGGCTGGCGGCCTCGCGCACCGCCTTCTCGGCCCAATCGGCGTTGCGGTTTCGCAATTCCGCAAGCCCGCGAATATAGGCCACGGCATCGTTGATCAGTTTTGCCTCACCGGCATTCGTTGGTTGCTTGGGAGCGTCGGGCTTGCCTTGCTCGTCGGACGCCTCTTTGCCGCCGTCCTCTTCGTTGCCGCCGAACAGCCCTCCCCCGATGGCGATCGGTGTCGCGGCGCCCAGATTGGTTCCCGGCGCCATCGCCGCCACATGGCTTGCGTAAAGAATATAAGTCCCGGCGCTCGCCGCCCTCGCGCCGCTCGGCGCGACGAAACTGGCAACGGGCACGGAGGAGTCGAGGATTGCGCGGATGATGTCCCGCATCGACGTGTCGAGGCCGCCGGGCGTATCCATCTGCAGAACCACCAGCGCCACGCCGCGATCCTCGGCGCGTTGCAATCCCCGGATCACATATTCCGCCGTCGCCGGACTGATGGCGCCGTTCACATGCAGGACCATGGCGACGCGCTCGGCCGCGGATACAGATGGAACTGGAAACGCGAAGGCCGACAGCAGGAACAGCACCAGGGTGAGGATTCGGGACATTCGCCGTCAGGCCTCTGGTTCGCTACCGGGCTAAAGTGGGAGGATGGTCCACGCCAGGGCTTTCCATGCCCACTTCTACCTTTCGTCGAAATTCATGCTTTCTAATATAGGCCAGAACGGGGAAAAGCGTAAGGGATATGGCCTTGGTGCTCTGCCGCGGAAGTTGCATCGTCACGGGCGGCTCTTGTTGGTCCACTCGCCAGCAGCGGGCGGACGCAGCAAACCGTATGAACAGGCACCGTCGGCGGTTGACTCTGGCCTGGGGACGGTGGTATCAGGTTGAGTAATCGTTAACCCATGGAAGCTGTCGTGACGATTTCTTTGAGCGACATAGCCGAGCGCGCGGGCGTTTCCGTCAAGACGGTTTCGGGCGCCCTGCACGGCGGCTCGGCCCGCATGTCGGACGATACGCGGCAGCGCATCAAGGAGATCGCCGAGGAACTCGGCTACGTCACCAATCTCGCCGCGCGCAGCATGCGCCAAGGCTGGATGCCGCTGATTGGCGTCGTTGCCGATGAATTGATCACCTCGCCCTTTGCAACCGAAATCATCCGCGGACTCGACGGCGCCGCCCGAACCTCCGATATGGCCGTCTTCGCGATGACGCTCTCCGGCCGCCGAGACATCGCCTCCGTCGTCGAGGAAGTCCGCCGTTTCCGGCCGCGGGCGATCGCCTATGCGGCCATGTATCACAAGGTCGTCTCGCTACCGGAAGAATTTACCGGCACCGTCGGCGTGATGATCAATTGCCGCGATGCGAACGACCGGGTGACGTCGCTGGTGCCCGACGAGGTCGGCGCCGCCAACGAGATCACCAGCTACTTGATCAATGCCGGGCGCCGCAGCATCGCTTTCATCAACCTGCCGGGCCTGCTCGCCGGCGAGCTGCGCGAGGCCGGTTTTCGCCAAGCCTTGACCGAAGTAGGCCTTGGCGGCGGCGGGGCCTACGTGCTTCCGGCGGTACGCCGCGCGACCTACAGCGACAGGGCGCACAGCCTCGTTCTTTCGCATGTCACCGAACTGATGCGCGGGCCGACACCCCCGGACGCGATCCTTTGCGGCAACGACCGCGTCGCGATGGAGGTCTATGCCGCGCTCAGACGAGTTGGAGCACAGATCCCGGATGATGTCGCCGTCGCGAGCTTCGACAACCAGGTCGACATCGCCTCGCGTCTCGATCCGCCCTTGACGACCATGGCCCTGCCGCATCGCGCGATGGGACGTATGGCGGCCGACATTCTGCTGACCAGCGATGCGGCGCCGGGCGTGGTGCGAAAGCTTCCGTTCCAATTGGTGGAACGGTCATCCGTTTGAATCCAGTTGCAGAGTGAAGAACCCATTGAGGAGGAGTGACAATGATGGGTAATCGTTTACTTTCAATGTTTGTGGCATCCGCGGCTCTTGGCGTCGTCATGAGCCATGCCGAGGCCAAAACCGTGATCCATATGATGCATCAGGGCGACCCCGGCTGGGTCACCACCTACGGCGAGGTCGCCAAGCGCTTCGAGGCCGCCAACCCCGACGTAGATATAGAGCTGATCTATGCGCCGCACGACGCCTATAACGAGAAGTTCAGCGCCGCCGTCATGTCCAAGCAGCTGCCGGATCTCATGGAACTCGATGCGCCGTTCCTCGCCAACTATGTCTGGTCGGGCTACCTGCAGCCGATCAAGCCTTTGATCGACAAGGACATCCTCGACGACATGACCGAGTCCAACGTCGCGCAGGGTACCTATCCGATCGACAAGGATCTCTACGCCGTCGGCCTCACCGACTCCTCGGTCGTCCTCTATGGCAACAGGAAATATCTGGAGGCGATCGGCGCCCGCATCCCGAAGGGGGTGGACGACGCCTGGACGCGTGAGGAATTCGAGGGCTATCTTGAAAAGCTCTCGAAGCTCGAAGGGGTCAAGTGGCCGATCGACACATTCCGCGGCTACGGCATCAAGACCGAGTGGATCACCTATGCCTACGGCCCGATCCTGCAATCGGCGGGCTGCGATCTGATCGACCGCAAGACCTGGAAGTCGGTGGGAACGCTCGATAGCGATCCCTGCGTCGATGCGCTGACGATGATGCAGAAATGGGTCAAGAACGGTTGGGTCGTTCCGCAGTCCTCCGGCACCAACCAGTTCTTTGCCGAAGGGCATCCGGCGGCACTCGCATTCGGTGGCCATTGGTTCTACGCGGAGGCCGCAGCCTCGATGAAGGACGACATCGTCGTCATGCCGCTGCCGAACTTCGGCCCGAAGGGCGCCAGCCCGAACGGAACCTGGATCTGGGGGATCACGACCGCCTCCGAGCATCCGGACATCGCCGGCAAGTTCTTGAGCTTCATGCTCAAGGATAAGCAGTACCGCGACTACGCGCGGGATGATTCCGCTTATCCCGGCCTGAAGAGCTTCGCTGCGGATTCGCCATTGTATAGCGCCGGCGGTCCAATGGCCGTCGCCTTCGAGCAGGCCTCCAAGACCGCGGTCGCACGGCCGCCGCATCCGGCCTACCCGACGATCACCTCCGCCTTCATGGGCGCCGTCGATGAGATCTTCAATGGCGGCGACGTCAAGGCGGCGCTAACCGCCGCGGCCGAGAAGATCGACGAGGACATCGAGGAAAACGACGGCTACCCGCCCTTCGACGAACAGCAATAATGAATGGGCGGCCTCGCGGCGCCCCTGCCGCGAGGCCTGCGCGACCGATGGCCGTCGCACGGCTGTCGACAGATGACGCGATTGATGAGGAGGAGATCATGACCTTGCAGCAACCGGCGCTGCCGGCGACGGCGCTCGCGCGCCCTGCCCGGCGCAGGGACAGAGGCCGCCTGTTCCAGGAGATCGGCATGCTCGCGCCCGCGGTGGCCCTGCTGACGATCTTCCTGATCGTGCCCTTCCTTCTGTCATTCTGGACGGCGATGACCAATCAACCCTTGGTGCCGCGTCCGACACCCGTCCGCTTCATCGGCTTCACCAATTTCCTGCGGATCTTCAAGGACGACCTGTTCTGGACCTCGCTCTGGAATGTCTCGCGCTTCACCTTCTGGATTCTACCGGTGCAATGCGGGCTGGCCTTCGCGACCGCCCTGCTCCTGCACCAGAAGCTGCCGTTGCGCAATTTCTTCCGCGGGCTGTTCTTCCTGCCTGCGATCACCTCGATGGTCGTCGTCTGCGTGATCTGGGGAACACTGTTCCAGTACCCGACGGGGCCGCTAAACCAGATCATCGGCTTTCTTTCCGGCGGCCGCATCCAGCCAATCGACTGGCTGGGTGACCCCAACTGGGCGATGTTCTCGATCGTGCTGCTCTCCGCCTGGCAGGCCTATGGCTTCCAGATGATCGTCTACCTCGCCGGCCTTCAGGGCATTCCGGATGAGCTCTATGACGCAGCCCGGATCGACGGCGCCAATGCCTTCCAGCGCTTCTGGCACGTCACCATGCCAGGCCTCAGGCCCACGCACGTCTTCGTCCTGGTCATCACCACGATCCAAGCCTTCAAGCTCTACACGCAGGTCGCGATCCTGACCCAGGGCGGGCCGAAGAGCAGCACCGAAACCGTCGTTCACTACATGGTGCGCGCCGGCTTCGAAGAGCAGAAGCTCGGCTATGCCTCGGCCGTCTCGGTCATTCTGTTCGTGATCGTTCTCATCATCGCGCTCGTGCAGCGTCAACTTCTGAGGCGCTTCGATGTCTGATCTCGCCATTTCCACATTCGAGACTGAGGCAAAGCGCGAGCGCTCAGCGATCGGTTCGCTGCGCATCGTGCAGACGGCCTGCATCTTCGTCATCGCTCTCGTGATCGTCTCGCCGCTCTTCATGCTCGTTATCGCCAGCCTTAAGGACGACCGCTTCCAGATCCTGGCCGACATGGGCAGCTTCCGCGCCTTCTGGGTGTCGAACCCGACGCTCTCGAATTTCGCGGAGGTCGGCAACCTCTCCGGCGAACTTGCCTTCGGCCGCTATCTCCTGAATTCGCTGATTATCCTGGCTACCACTGTCGGCGCCGGTCTGATCATCAATTCGATGGCCGGCTTCGTGCTCGCCTGGGGCTCGCTGCGCGGCCGTGCGCTGATCCTTTCGCTCGTCATCGCGCTCTACGTCATACCGCAGGAGAGTATCATCATGCCGCTCGTCATCATGGTGTCGCGCGCGGGTATAACCGATACCTTCACGGTGCAGATCGTGCCATGGGTCGCAAGTCCACTTTACATCTTCCTGTTCTACCAGTTCTTCGCCCAGCTGCCGAAGGAGCTCTTCGAAGCGGCCGAGATGGACGGCGCGTCGGTGTTCCGCATTTACCGGTCGATCTTCCTGCCACTAAGCCTGCCGGCCCTCGCCACCGTCTCCATCCTCATGGGGATAGAGAGCTGGAACCAGTATCTCTGGCCGATCCTGGTGACGCAGACCGATTATGCCCGGCCGATCTCCGTCGCCATCGCAACCTTCTTCGGTCAGGACAGCATTTATTGGGATCGGGCCATGGCGGCATCCGTCCTGATGATGATCCCCATCCTCGCTCTCTATCTCGCTTTCCAGCGCTGGTTCGTAAGCTCCTTCGTTGGCTCCGCCGTGAAAGGTTGATCAATGACAACTCATGCAAACCCCTCCTCGCTTCTCGGCGCCGGCGGTAGGACACTGAGCGCCCTCCTTCCCACTGGCACCACAATTCATGCCTGGGTGAAGGCCGCCGACGCGGGAACGCCGGCAGAGCTGCACGCCAGCCAGGAAGGGCGGGAAATCGCCCGGCTCACAGCGCACAACGCCGAGGAATTCGAGTTCCAGACACTGGTGCTCGATGCCGGCGGTGAAACGACACTCACCTATGATGCCGCAACGACGGTCCTTTCGGTTGTCTATGCCTTCTCGGAGAGAGACGTCCTGGACAAAGGTATTCATGTGCTTTTCAGTGGCGAAGCAAATGCCGCACCCGCCATTCCCGACAGCTACCACTTCCGCCCGCCCTTCGGCTGGATGAACGACCCGAACGGCTTCGGCCGCTTCGGCGACAAGGTTCATCTCTTCTATCAGCACTATCCGCATAGCCTGCGCTGGAACACCATGCATTGGGGCCATGCGGTCTCAGAAGACTATCTGCGCTGGACGCACCTGCCGATCTTCCTCTTCCCCTCGGAGGAACTTTCGGCGCGTCCGGATGGCCGCGGCGGCGCGTTCTCCGGTTCGGCCATTCCACTTGCGGGTGAGGAGCCGGGCATCCGCGTCTTCTTCACCGAACAGGTCAAAGATCGCGCGCCGGAGGAGCAGATCCAATTGACCGCTATCAGCCGCGACCAGATCACGGTCGGCCCCGCCGAGATCATTCTTTCCGAGCGCCCGACGGATCTAGACCTGACACTTGATTTTCGCGATCCCTATGTGCTCAAGGCGCCGGACGGCCGCTGGAAAATGCTTCTCGGCAGCCGCGACCACGCCGGTGGCGTCATCCTGCTCTATGAGACGGCCGATCCGGACGCGGCGGGCGGTTGGAGCTTCGTCGGGATCCTGCACCGCGAGGACCGTTTCGGCATGACAGCAGCCGAATGCCCATGCATCGTGCCGCTCGGCCCGGCCGATGATCCGCAAACCCGTTGGGCGCTCGTCTTCGGCCTCTTGACCAGCCGCGATCCGGCGACCGGCCGCCGCAACATCACCATCGCGACCGTTGGCCGCTTCGATGGCCGGAGCTTTGACAAGGAATTCGAGCAGGAACTCGATTTCGGGACTGACGCCTATGCCTTGCAGGCCTTCGTCGACCGTGACGGCCCGGTCGGCATCGCATGGCTTGCGAACTGGACGGACATCTCCAAGAAGATCGATTTCCCAGCGGCCATGACGCTCCCCCGCCGCGTCCTGCTCAAGGATGGTGCCCTGCTCACGCCTCCGGTCGACGCCGTCGACAGCCTGCGCCAGCAGCTTGTCGACGAGAACCGGCTGGTTGCCGGCGAGACGGTCGAGCTTGGCAACGGAGCCGTCGAGATCGTCCTCGATCTGGGAGTGCCCGGGGCAGCCTTCGACATCGAATTCGAGCATCCGGCAGTCGAACTCGGCCTCAGGCTGGATCAGGAAGGCTTAAGCATCCTTTACGACATGCCGGACGGAAAATGGCTGCCTCGCTATATCGCGATGGGGGCGCGCCCCTCGACGCTGCGCATCTTCCTTGACAAGGGCTCGATCGAGGTTTTCGCCGACAATGGCCGCTGGACAGGCACGAAGCGTCTGCCGGGATTCGAGGGCGTTCGCTCGGCGCGTCTGATCGCGCCAAAAGGCAATATCGCAGCCGCCAGCATCTGGCAGCTCAAGCTCTGAAACGAAGGGAGGAAACCCATGGCATCCGTAACGATCGAACAGGTGCGCAAGCAGTACGGCGCCGTGCCGGTGATCCACGGCGTCTCGGTTGATATCGAGGATGGCGAGTTCGTCACGCTCGTTGGCCCCTCCGGCTGCGGCAAGTCGACACTGTTGCGCATGCTTGCCGGGCTCGAGGACATCAGCGCCGGCGAGGTCCGCATCGGCGGCCGGGTCGTCAATGACGTGGCGCCGAAGGAGCGCGACATCGCCATGGTGTTCCAGAGCTATGCGCTCTATCCGCACATGACGGTCGCCGAGAACATGGGCTTCGCGCTGAAGCTCAAGGGTGAAGGCAAAGCGGCAATCGAGCAACGTGTCCGGGAGGCGGCCGACATCCTTGCCCTCGAACCCTTTCTCGATCGCCTGCCGAAGCAATTATCTGGCGGCCAGCGCCAGCGCGTCGCCATGGGGCGGGCGATCGTCCGCCATCCGCAGGTCTTCCTGTTCGACGAACCGTTGTCGAACCTCGACGCCAAGCTGCGCGTCACCATGCGGGCCGAGATCAAGGACCTGCACCAGCGTCTGAAGACGACGACCGTCTATGTCACTCACGACCAGATCGAAGCGATGACCATGGCGGACCGGATCGTCGTGATGCGCGGCGGCAAGGTCGAGCAGATCGGCAAGCCGCTCGAGCTTTACGACCGTCCGGTCAACACCTTCGTCGCGACCTTCATCGGCTCGCCGGCAATGAACCTTTTCGAGGGCGCGATCGGCGATGGTCGGTTCGTCACGCGTGACGGCCTCTCGCTGCCGCTGCCTGCCGATTATCGGGGCGCTCAGGCGGAAGTCTATGGCGTCCGCCCGGAACATCTCGCCATCGCCACGGACGGCGTGCCGGCGACGGTGTCTGTCGTCGAACCAACCGGCTCCGAAACCCACGTCCTCGTGAAGCTCGGATCGGCGGATGCCAACCTGGTGTTGCGCGACCGGATCGATCTCGAGCCCGGTCAGCCAGTGCATATCGCCCCGAATCTGGCGAAGCTGCATCTGTTTTCTGCGCAGGGAACACGAGTCAACTGAGGCGGTGCTATGCTCCGGTGGTCGCTCACCGGAGAGGAATGGAATCGTCGACGATGATGACGGGTCGGCCGAGCGAACAGGCCTCGACGCGGGCTTCGACACGGTAGACGGATTTGAGCATGTCGGCGGTGATCACCGCCTCGGTCGGGCCGCTCGCTGCCACCGAGCCATCGCTGATGACGATCGTATCGTCGCAATAGCGTAGCGCGTGGTTCAGATCGTGCAACGCGATCAGCACCGCCATGCCGGATTGACCGGACAGTCGCTTCATGAAGCCGAGCACTTCGATCTGGCGAAACAGATCGAGCGCCGAGGTCGGTTCGTCCATCAGCAGGATCTCGGGCTTGCGGACCAACGCCTGGGCGATCGATACGAGCTGTCGCTGGCCACCGGAAAGCTCGCCGAGCCCGCGAAATGCCAGGTCGTCGATCCTCAGTGCCGCAAGCACTCGGTCGATTTCGGCAAGCTCGTCGTCCTTCACCTTCCAGCCGGAACCCTGCTTGGCCGACAGCAGGACGGATTCGTAGACCGTCAGCACCGCATTGGCGCCGGTGTCCTGCGGCATGTAGCAGATCGTCTCCCGACCCTTCTCCGTATCGGTAAGGTGGACGAGACCGGGGCCGGCTGCCAGACCGGCAATGCGCTTGAAGAGCGTCGATTTGCCGGCCGCATTCGGCCCGATGACCGCGGTCAGGCGCCCGCCTCTGAGCTCACCAGTATTGATGTTCGACAGCACGGTTCGCCACCCGTAGGTGGCGCCGACCTTGTCGAGCCTGATGGCTACCATGCCCGCCTCCTGTTGGTGAAGATCAGTACGAAGAAGAACGGAACGCCGACGAGCGCCGTGATGATGCCGATCGGCAGCACCGCGCCTGGAATGATCATCTTGCTGACGACGGAGGTCGTCGAAAGCAAGAGCGCGCCGCAGAGCACCGAGGCCGGCAGGAAGAAACGCTGGTCTTCGCCGACCAGCATGCGGGCGATATGCGGGCCGACGAGGCCGACGAAGCCGACCGTGCCGACGAAGGAGACCGGGATCGCCGCTAGCAGGCTGACCGTCAGCATCGTCTCGAGCCTCAGCCGGCGGACATTGATGCCGAAGCTCGCTGCCTTGTCGTCGCCGAGCCTGAGCGCCGTCAGCGCCCAGGCATGGCGGGCAAAAAGCGGCACGGCGAAAACCAGTACGGCCGCGGTGATCCAGACCTTCGGCCAGGTAGCCTTGGTGAGGCTGCCCATGGTCCAGAAGACGACAGCGGCGAGCGCCTGTTCGGAAGCGAGATATTCGAGCAGCGACAGCGCCGCATTGAAGGTGAAGACGAGGGCAATGCCGAGAAGCACGATCGTCTCGACGGTCACCCCGCGCATGGTCGAGGCGAAATGGATGAAGAGCGCCGCCAGCATCGCCATCAGGAAGGCGTTGAGCGGTACCATGTAATGAACGGCAACGGGAAAGATCGCGACGCCGGCGACGAGGCCGAGTGCCGCGCCGAAGCCGGCGGCTGCGGAGATGCCGAGCGTGAATGGGCTCGCCAGCGGATTGGCGAGGATCGTCTGCATCTGGGCGCCCGCGACCGACAGCGACGCCCCGACCGTCACTGCCATCAGCGCGATCGGCATGCGGATGTCCCAGATCACCACGCGAAGCTGGTCGCTCACCGTTTCGGACCGGAACAGCGCCGTCAGGACATCCGCAAGTGGATAGTTCGCCGGTCCGAGCGCCATGTCGATCGCAACCGAGAGAAACAATGCGGCGATAAGGCCGGAAAGGATCAGCAGCCGGCGTGCAACAAGGGCGCGGTAGCGGCCACGCCCTTCGACACCGGCGATTTCATCGGCGATCGCGACCATCATTCACCTCCATCCGACAGCGAGACGAAATAGCCGGGCCGATAGGCGATCGGCAGGAACTTCTCGTGGAATTCTCGGAACGTTCGGTCCGGATCGATATCGGCGAAAAGCGCCGGATGAAACCATTTGGCGAATTGCTGGATCGGCACGAACTCGTAGGGCGCGCCGTAGAACTGATGCCAGACGGCATGCACCCTGCCCGCATTCACCGCGTCGAGCGTGGCAAAGGCCGGCCTCTGCATCAGCCCCTTCAGCCGCTCCCGCGCGGCGCCAGGATCGGCGCCGCGGCCGACGCTGACGAACTGGTTGACGTCGGACTCGGCCGACCAGTTGCTGCCGGTGACGATCACATGATCCGGGTTGGCAACGACGAGCTGCTCGGGATTGAGATCGCCGAAGGTCGCCGTGATCACGTCCGAACCAATATTGTGACCGCCGGCCTGTGCCACCATCTCGCCGAAATTTGCCGGGCCGAAAGTCCGGCAGCAGACGGTCTCGCCGGTGATACCGGGCGACCGCTCGATGAACACTTTTGGTCGCGCGATCGCGCTGGCTTTGGCGAGCCGTTCGGTGACGACGGCGATCTGGGCGCGCCTATATTCGATGAATTCCTTGGCCCGCGCTTCGGCGCCGAAAATCTGGCCGAGGATCTCGACGGATCTCTCGCTATTCTTCGCCGGATCAACGCGGAAATCGAGATAGACGACGGCGATGCCGGCGGCTGCCGCCCTGTCGATGAAGCCCGATTCCTCGTCGGCCTGCTGGGCTTCGAGGTTCAGCGTCAGCACGTCCGGCTTCAGCGCGATCGCCGCCTCGAGGCTGAAATCGCCGCTCGGGATATAGCCGAAGCGCGGTAGCTTCTCGATCGCCGGGAAGCGCTCGCGATAGCCGTCATAGGAATCCGGATCCTTCTTGATCAGATCGTCGCGCCAGCCGACGATCTTGTCGAAGACATGCTCGCCCTTCAGCGCCGCCGCCACGTGGATCTGGCGAGCCTCGCCGAGCAGGATCCGCTTGGCCGGAAGCTCAATCTCGACCTTGCGGCCGGTGACATCGGTGATTTCGGCCGCGACGGAGGTCGACGCCACCAGCACTGCTGCGACAAGCGTCAGGAGAACACAGCTCAGGATCCGCATTGCAAAACCTCGTCAAAAACGATCGGAGGGCTTTCGCCCTCCGATCTGGACTTTTACTGGCCAACATTCAGCGACACGAAGTAGCCGCTCTTGTAAGGCAGTGGCAAGAAGCGTTCGTGCAACTCCTTGAACGTCGCCTCCGGGTCGATATCCTTGAAGAGGTCCGGATGCAGCCACTTGGCAATCTGCTGGATGGCGACGAATTGATACGGATTGTTGTAGAACTGGTGCCAGATGGCGTGGACATTGCCTTCTTTCACCGCCTTCACATCGGTGAAGGCCGGGCGCTTCGTGAGGTTCTCGAGCTTGCGGAACGCTTCCTTCTCGTCGGCGCCGTAGCCGACGCCGACCCAGTTGCCGCCCGGCACGTAACCTTCCCAGTTGCCACCGGTGATGATGATCTGGTCCGGGTTCGATGCGATGATCTGCTCCGGATTTACCGTACCGAACGTACCCGGAATGATGTCCTTCGCCATGTTGGTACCGCCGGCGAACTCGACCATCTTGCCGAAATTCTCATCGCCGAACGACATGCAGCAATCGTCGGAATAGCCGCCGGCGCGCTCGACGAAGACGAGCGGCTTCTTCGGATTGGCCTTGGCCAGAACGTCGGTCACCTCGGCGATGCTGTCGGCGCGGAACTTGATGAATTCTTCGGCCTTATCCTCCTCTCCGAACAGCTTGCCGATCAGGCGCATGCTCGGTTCGGTGTTTTCCATCGGCTTTTCACGGAAATCGACATAGACGAGCGGAATGCCGACCTTCTCGAGCTTTTCGATATAGCCGGCCTCTTCCGTCGCCGTCTTCGCATCGATGTTCATCAGCATGACGTCGGGTTTCAGCGCGACCGCCTGCTCGATATCGAAGGTTCCGTCCTTCATGCCGCCGAAGGCCGGCAGCTTGGCGATGTCCGGGTATTCGGCGAGATAGGCGGCATAGGTTTCCGGGTCGGCCTTCGCCAGGTCGTCGCGCCAGCCGACGACGCGCTTGAAGGGCTCGACCTTGTCCAGGGCTCCGACGAAATAGATCTGCCGGCCTTCGCCCAAGATCACGTGCTTGACGGGGACGTTGACGTCGACCTCGCGGCCGGTGATGTCTTTCACCTTGACCGTTTCAGCGAGCGCAGCACTTGAAAATAGGACGCACAGGCCCATGGCCGCGGCGGCCACCCTGTTGAAAACCTTCATTGATCCTTGCTCCTTTGGAAAACCGCTGCCTTCTAATATTTCATGACTTTACCAGTCAACATATATCTTTTAGAACGCTTCCAAACCGGGAGGGACTGGACAAGAATGTGCGACGTGACGGCGGGCCGGAACTACGATCTTCGCGATGAAATCAAGGCCTATTGGTCAGAACGTGCCGCCACTTTCGATCTCTCACCGGGACACGAGATCTTCTCCGAAGAAGAGCGCGCCGCCTGGCATCGGCTTTTCGTACGCCATCTCGGTCGCGGCAACGGCCGCGCCGCACTCGACCTCGCCAGCGGCACTGGCGTCATCTCGCATCTGCTCGACGACCTCGGCTTCAGGGTCACCGGGCTAGACTGGGCCGAGCCCATGCTCGAACGAGCGCGACAGAAGGCAAGAAACCGCAAGCGGGCCATCACTTTCCGCATCGGCGATGCGGAAAGCACGATGGAGCCGGACGATCATTACGACGTGATCGTCAACAGGCATCTGGTCTGGACGCTGGTCGATCCGGCCGCAGCCTTCGCCGAATGGCTGCGCGTTCTCAAACCCGGCGGCACGCTTTTGATCGTCGACGGCGATTTCGTCAGTACGAGTGCGCTGGAGCGGCTGTTCTCGAAGCTTAGCAACTGGGGACAGCGCGCGGGGATTTTCAAGCCGGATTCACCCATGCACTCACGCGAGATGATGGAAACCCATCGGAACATCCTCTCCCGCGTCTACTTCTCCGACGGGGCACGCGCCGAGGCCGTTGTCGAACTTCTCCGTGCCACCGGCTTCACGGACATTGATGTCGACACCGATCTCGGCGAGATTCACCGGACGCAGGCGAAGAACTGGAACTTCTTCAAGGGGCTCGCGCGACGGAGCCAGCACCGTTACGCGATCCGAGCCAGCAAGCGCGTGAACTAGGACCGACACCGACTGCCGCCACCTCTGACTGTATCGTTTTTCACGCTTTGAATGGCTCACCGGTCACAAAGCTGCCGTGCAATGGTCAGCAAATTGCCCTGACATTGCCTAACCGAGCACTTCTGAGGGCGACATGGTCGATCGCCGCTCCGTCGCGATTCGTACACGGAGCGGTTGAGCAAGGCGGTATTGCTGCCGATCACGACATGCACGTCGAAGAGGAATAAATATGATCACTCGTTACACCCCCGTTGCATCGCTGACCGCTGCAGTCTTCAGCCTGATGGTCATCAGCCCGGCATCGGCGCTGGAACTCGCCCAGGCACAGTCAACACAGCCGGCCCAACAGGCCCCGGCACAGACGGGCGCCAAGGGCGCCCCCATCAGCGAACAGAAGATCGAGGCCTTCGCAGTCGCCTATCTCCAAGTCGACAAGGTCCGGCAGGAATACTCCGCAAAGATCGGAGCGACGCAGGATGCAGCGGCAAAGGAAAAGCTGCAGAGCGAAGCCAGCCAGCAGATGGTCAAGGCCGTAGAGGCTTCCCCGAACATATCGGTCGAGGAATACACGACGATTCTGACAGCCGCGCAGAACGATCCGGCTCTGGCCAAGAAGGTCGAGGAAAAACTTCAGAGCAGCGCGCCGGCGCAGCAGGCTCCCGCACAGCAGTAATCTGGGCTCCGCACCGTAAAATTCACATCGGCGTTCCGACACCAGTGTCGGAACGCCGATGTGAATCTAGACTAAGACTAGCCGCCGCCTACTTTCCGGTTGCAGCATGCGGAGCCGCGACCGGTTTGGACTCCGGCGATCCACGAAAACGTAGAAATATGGAGAGCAGGACCAGCAGCAGGGTGGAGAGGAACTCCGATTGCCAGTTCTGAAAGCACTCGAACCAGAACTCGGCATCCGCCAGTCGCGTCCAGAGGTCGACAGGCGGTGTGCCATGGCGCATCGCCTCGATGTTTGCGGCCGCGGCGCTGGCGCGCAGGTGGAAAACAAAGCTCAGGACGAACAGTCCTGCAAGGACAATGCCCAACGAGTAGGAATAGAGCGTCCTAACCAGTTGCCCTTGCCGAACGGGCGAAGGGGCTTTCGGATCGTTTTTCTTGTCGAGAGGATCCTCGTCCACGTCCGTCGAGGGAGCGTCTGGGTCCTTGGATTCGGCCGAGCCGCGCTGGTAGAGAAAGGCCGTGAGGCAGACATAGGCTGCCATCTGTAGAAACTCGCTTTCCCAGTTTTCGAAGAGGGCGGACAGGAAATGTCCGGTGGCAAGATAATTGGCGACGGTTACAGTCGGCTCGCCGTGCATGATCGCCTCTTGGTTGAAGGCATTCGTGCCGGCAAAGATCATGCCTGCGATGGTTGCAGCGGTGAAGATCGTCAGCGTTATGCTCAGTCCATTGTCACGCAAGAACGACATTCATTTTCTCCGCCTGTTCCGGTTCGCGTCCCCCCAACCCTTTCGTGTCCCCCCAACCCTCAAGTGACGAGCCAGAAGAAGGCCCCCGACACGAGAATGAAGAGGCCGATCGCAGCGAGCAAGCGAAGCATCCCGGCATTGGTCGTATTGCCGAGGACCCTGTTCCAGGCATCTCCACCCGTGCCGTCGTCACTATTTTCCTGATACTCCGGGGTTGGAGCCTCCTCGACGACCCGGCTGTCGTGATGTTTCGGCCTGATCGGTTTACTGCCGCCGCTGTAATCGCGTGGGGACGGTTGTGGCGGGTCAACCGACATCTCAGCACGCAAGTCCTGTGCGCCGCTGCCGACGTCCGAAGCATCGGCTATATGGTCTTCGCCGGAAGCGCTTTCCGGCGTCGCCTGTTGGCGCCCTCCCGTCGTTTGCGGCTGCGGGCCTACGCGACGCGCCGGCCACGACACATCGGGCGACGGCGCTGCCCGATGTGGGCGCTGCGTGGCGGGGCCACGCTTCCCGGGATCTCCGTTATCCTGTTTCTGCGGCATGCTGCCCTCCTGGTCGGCGCCCCGAAGGGCGCCAATCCGATTCTCGCGAGAGATGCGTCAGTGCCGCTCGGCCTGATTGTGCTCGCCACCGGGCATGGTCACGCCCTTCAGGCCCGTGCCCGCTGCCGACGGTTGCTCGCGAGCGGCGTCAGCCAGCGACACGATGCCGACGAGGCGCTTGTCGCGATTGACCACGGGCAGGCGCCGCACCTGAATGTCGCCCATGTTCCGCGCCACGTCGTCCACTTCTTCATCCTCGAAGCAGTATTTGACGTCGGTTGTCATCACGTCGCGCACTTTCGCCTGCGGATCGAGCCCGTCCGCAACGCCGCGCACGACGATGTCCCGATCCGTAACCATACCGACCAGGCGGTCGTGGTCCTCTACCGGCATGAAACCGATGTCGTTGTCCGCCATATGCCGCGCCACGTCTCTTATCGTGTCATTGGGGGTAACCATATGAACGTCTCTGGTCATGATCTCCGATACATGCATTGTCCTACTCCTTTCTTGGAAGGCGATGCCTGCTCCCGCGAAGTCGTCCGTGGCTAGGCCGAAGCAGATCTGCGGGAAGCCACGTCTCAGTGCGCTCGCGCTCCGTTCCTGGAGGGTTTTCCGCGCGGCGCAGGCGTCGGGGTTGACACGGCATTCGTCGTTCCCTCGCTCTCGAGGTTCTCGCCTCCATCGGGGTTCGATGCACCCTGTCCCTGCATTTCCCGCGCTGCCTGCTCCCAGTGGCGCAGGTCCTGGCCGTCCGGGCGACCTTCCTGCTCCCAGATCGCGTAAGCCCTGCGCTTGATCAGTTCTTCCCTGTCGTTTTCCATGTCCCTTACCTCGCTGTTGAAACACCTTGTAGGCAAAATTCAAACGGGACGACCGCCCATTTGTTCCATGGCTTAAAGCCATTCCAGTATCACTCGGCGGAGCCGCCGCCATACTGGGGCGGCTGCGGATTCTCGTCGGGATTGGGTACTGGCGCCTCGTCCGGAAGGCGGTCGGGTTCAGGTTCGCCGATGGGCGGTTCCGGCTCCCAGGGCGGCGGTTGTGGCGGGGTCGGGTCCGGCTCACGCGGATTTTGCATTCCTGCCTCCATTCCTCGGAAAACATGAGATGATCCCATGCATTCCTTCCGACAATCCCGCTCGCTCTCGAATGTTCCGCCCGCATGCTCCAGCTCGAAGCCCTCTTACCCGGGGTCTTTCGGAACGAAAGCGACAACGCTCTGCGCGGGGATCGTTTCCCGATCGTGGGCAACGGACCCGGCAAAGGCATCATCCTCGGCCGTGTTGAGCGCCCACAGCCAGCATTCCGAACCGTGCACAGGGGGCAGCGCTACTTCGCAGTCGCCGCCGGCGTTGAGGACGAGGAATATCTCCCCCGCCGGCGCCTCGACAGGGGAGAGCTGGCAGAGATAGAGACCGAGGATGCGCAATTCGCCATCACCCCATGCCGCCTCATCCATGTGGCTGCCGTCGGGCTTATACCAGGCGATCTCGATGCGTCCGTGCTCGTCCGTGGCACCTTCCAGGAAGTACTCCTGACGCAGCACCGGGTGCTCCCGCCGGAAAGCGATCATCTTGCGGCAGAAGGTGAGGAGGGCGTCGTCCGACCGGCTCCAATCGAGCCAGCCGATCTCGTTGTCCTGGCAATAGGCATTGTTGTTTCCGCCCTGGCTGTTGCCGAGCTCGTCGCCGCCGAAGACCATCGGAACGCCTTGGCTCACCATCAGGGTGGCAAGCATGGCAAAGCGGCGGCGCCGACGCGCCTGCTCGATCTCGGGGTCATCGGTAGGCCCCTCCGCGCCCATATTGTCCGAGTGGTTGTCGGGGTGGCCGTCATGATTGTCCTCGCCGTTCGCCTCGTTGTGCTTTCCAGCGTAGGAAACCGTATCCATCAGCGTGAAGCCGTCATGCGCACTCAAAAGGTTGACGGAGCTTGTTGCGGCGCGGCCGGAATGGTTGAACTGGACCGGTGAGCCGGCGAGCCGTTCGGCAAGCACCGGCACAACGCCGCCATCTCCTTTCCAGAAGCGCCGGACATCGTCGCGGAAGCGATCGTTCCACTCACGGAAGGGCGGCGGAAAACCGCCGAGCTGGTAGCCGCCGTCGCCGATATCCCAAGGTTCGGCGATCAGCTTGACGCCGGCCAGGATCGGATCTTGCCTGATCGCATCGAGGAACCCACCTTCCCGGTCGAACTCCATGTATTCGCGCCCAAGGGCACTCGCGAGATCGAAGCGGAAACCGTCGATGTGCATGACGCCCACCCAATAACGGAGGCTATCGAGCACCATGCGCAGCACCATGGGATGCGCCACGTTCAGCGTATTGCCGGTGCCGGTCATGTCATAAGTATGTCGGGGCTGCTCCGGCGACTGGCGGTAATAGCTGAGATTGTCGAGGCCGCGGAAGCTGAGGGTCGGCCCCTGCTCCGAACCTTCGGCGGTGTGGTTGTAGACGACGTCCATCAGCACCTCGATGCCGGCGGCATGGAAGCGCTTCACCATCGCCTTGAACTCGGTGATCCTGGTGCCCTTCAGGTAGCGGGCATGCGGCGCGAAATAGCCAAGCGGCTGGTAACCCCAATAGTTCCTGAGGCTTCGCTCGGTGAGGTACCGGTCGTCGAGGAAATATTGCACCGGCAGAAGCTCGACCGCCGAGACGCCGAGCTTCATCAGATGATCGATGATCGGGTCGCTTGCCATGCCGAGGAAGGTGCCGCGCAATTCGTCCGGCACGTCCGGATGCGTCATGGTCATGCCGCGAAGGTGTGTCTCGTAGATGATCGTCTCCGTCCAGGGCCGGCGGATCGCCTCTTCGCCGGCCCAGTCGAAGTTCGGATCCTGAACGACGCCCTTGACCATGTATGGGGCGCTATCGCGCTCGTCGAAGGAAAGATCGCCCTCCTGGCTGCCGATCGTGTAGCCGAACAGCGCGTCGTCCCAGACGAACTCACCGGCCACCTGCTTGGCATAAGGATCGAGGAGCAGCTTGTTCGGGTTGAAACGATGGCCGTTATGCGGGTCATAGGGTCCGTAGGCGCGGTAGCCGTAAAGCGTGCCTGGGCCGAGCCCTTCGATATATCCGGACCAGATGTCGCCTTCGCGCTTCGGCAGCGGCAGGCGGGCCGTTTCCTTGCTGCCATCCTCGGAAAAGAGACAAAGTTCGATCTTCTCGGCATGCGCGGAAAAGATCGCGAAATGCGTGCCCTGGCCGGTGTATTCGGCGCCAAGCTCCGGCTTCAGGAAATCGAGTTCGGAGAAAGCCACATTCATTCGTGTCGTCGCGCCCCCTGCCTGCAGCGTCCTGGAAGTGAGGGGGCAACGCCGATGGCGGCAACTTTGTTCCTGCCGAGCCTCGGCAACGAACGGGTGCAGCGGAACTTTCGACGCATCCCGGCAGTTTTCGTCTCTTGCCGATCTCGACAGCAGCAAAGGGAAGACGAATGCACAGCCGTGTCCGGAAGACCTGGGGCGCCGACCTGACCTCCGGCGATGATGCACATTTTCGCCTGTGGGCGCCCGACGAGCGTGCGGTTCGCCTCATTCTCAATGGCGCCCCGCACGCCATGCGCGCGCTCGACGGCGGCTGGTTCGAGGTCTCCGCCCGGGCGCGAGCGGGAGACCGCTACTGGTTCGAGCTTTCCGACGGGACGCGCATTGCCGATCCCGCCTCCCGCGCCCAGGCGGAGGGAGCTTCCGGCCCGTCCGTGCTCGTCGATCACTCGGCCTATGAGTGGAAAGCGGCCTCCTGGCGCGGCCGTCCTTGGGAAGAGGCGATCATCTTAGAGCTGCATGTCGGCTGCTTTACTCCCGAGGGCACCTTTCGAGCGGCGGCTCGGCGGCTGCCGCATCTCGCCGAGGCGGGGATCACCGCCATCGAAATCATGCCGGTCGCCGAGTTCCCGGGCTCGCGCGGCTGGGGCTACGATGGCGTTCTGCCCTATGCTCCGCACCATGCCTATGGGACGCCCGACGATCTCAAGGCGCTGATCGATGCGGCGCACGGGCTCGACGTGATGGTCCTGCTCGACGTCGTCTACAATCATTTCGGACCGGAGGGCAACAGCCTCCCCCGCTACGCCAGCCGTTTCTTCAATGGCGATCGACCGACCCCATGGGGGGCGTCGATCGCCTTCGAGGAGCCCGCGGTGCGGCGCTTCTTCATAGAGAACGCCCTCCATTGGCTCCGGGACTTCCGCTTTGACGGCCTGCGCCTCGATGCGACGGATCAGATACGAGACACCAGCGAGCCGCATTTTCTTGCCGCCCTGGCGCGCGAGGTACGCGAGACTTTTGTCGATCGCAGCATCCATCTCGTGATCGAGGATGCGACCCGCCGCCGCAACCTCGTGCGGCGCAATGGCGACGGGTTGATCGCGCACTTCACCGCAGGGTGGAACGACGATTTCCACCACGGGCTCCATGTTGTCGCAACAGGCGAGGCACGGGGCTTCTATCGTCCCTTCGCCAAGCGCCCGTGGCAGGCGACGCGAGAAGCCATGACGGAGGGCTTCGCCGCGGGTGAAACGACCGAGAAACCTGCGGCTCATCGGCCGGAAGGCACGGTGCCACCGCAGGCGCGGGTGAGTTTCCTCCAGAACCACGATCAAATCGGCAACCGGGCTTTCGGCGAGCGCCTCGTTTCGCTCGCCAGGAATGATCAGCTGCGGGTGATGACAGCAATGCTAATGCTCTCGCCGCAAATTCCGCTGCTCTTCATGGGCGAGGAATATGGGGAAACGCAGCCGTTCCTGTTCTTCGCCGATTTTCGGGGCGACCTCGGCGAGACCATTCGTCGAGGGCGGCAAGGGGAGGCCGAGAATTTCGGCGGCATGCCGCGCGGCAAGACGGCCGATGATCTACCCGATCCGCTTGATCCCCGAACCTTTGCCGCTTCGAAGCTTCGCTGGGAACGCGCGGAGAGCGAGGCCGGCAGAAAACATCTCGCCTTCATCCGCCAACTTGCCGACATCCGGCAGCGGCACATTGCACCTCTGATGGGCCAATGCGATCTTCCGAGTTTCGAGGTCTATCCCGCCCGTGACGGCATTGTCGCCATCGATTGGTCGTTCGGCCCGGTGCTCGAGTTGCGCGCCAATCTCTCGGCCGAGCGACAGTCCGTTCCGCCGATTCATGGGGAACCGATATTCGGAGGCGAAACTCTGGACGGGTCCGAACTGTCGGGGCCGGGTATCGTTGCTGCCGTGCGGCATAATTAGCTTGGGCGGACGGAACATGGCCCGAGCCTCGCGGTTTAGTCCATTGCACGATTGACATGGGACCGAGGCCCCGCCTTGAAACACATGCCGACTGAACCTGTCAAAATGGGTCCGGCCCTCTCCGGCGAGCACGCCGAGGCACCCTCCATTGCAGCGCTGCGCGAACAGGCCGAGGGCTGCGAGCGCTGCGACCTCTACAAGAATGCGACGCAGCTGGTGTTTGGCGAAGGACCCAGCAAGGCCCGCGTCGTCCTTGTCGGCGAACAGCCCGGCGATCGCGAGGATCTGGCGGGCCGGCCGTTCGTCGGTCCGGCCGGGCGCATCCTCGACGAGTGCCTGCATGAGGCAGGCATCGATCGCTCCAGCTGCTATCTCACCAATGCGGTCAAGCATTTCAAGTTCGAGCAACGAGGCAAGCGCCGACTGCATTCACGGCCGAATGCAGGAGAGATCCAGCGCTGCTCCTGGTGGCTCGGTGCGGAGCTTGAGAGGCTTCACCCCGAGATCGTGGTCGCGCTCGGCGCTACGGCGCTTTCATCGCTCTTGGGACGCCGCGCCGGCGTGATGAAGAACCGCGGCGAGCTGATCGCCACGCCCGCCGGCTACCCGGTTCTCGTCACGATCCACCCGTCCTATCTGCTGAGAATCCAGAGCCGAGAGGACGCGGCGGCCGAACGCGACCGCTTCGTCAAGGACCTCGCCAAGATCGCGGCCCATGTCGACTAACGGCTCAGGACTGTCGGTCGAGTTCGGGATAGTGGCGGAAAACACAGGATTCGTTGAAGGCCAATCGCCGGCTGGAGGCCAGATAGCTGCGTATCCGCGGCCGCGCCGCAACCGCATCATGCAGGGCAACCAGCGCCGGCACATGCTCCTCGGTGGCACGCATGGAGTTCGGAAATGCGTAGCGCAGGCCCTCAACCAGCTGGAACAGCGATAGGTCGACATAGGTCAGTTGCCCACCGACACTATGCTCCCGGCCCTTGGGGTTTTCGGTGAGAACACGTTCGAAATAGCCGAGATACTTCGGCAGCCGTTCCTTCAGAAAGTTCGCGGCACGCTTCAACGCTTCCGGCTTCTGCTCCTCGTAATAGAGTGACACGCCGATCGGATGGTGCGTGTCGTGGATCTCCGCAACGCAATCGGTGATCGTCAGTTGCAGGCCGTTGGCCCCATGACGGAGTCCCTCTTCCTCGGGCGCCAGCCCCAGCCTCGGGCCGAGGTAGAACAGGATATTGGCGACGTGGCAAATAAGCAGTTCTCCGTCGATCAGAAAGGGCGGCGCGAAGGGCGGGGTTGCACCCCCTGCATCCTTCATCAGCTTCAGCATCGCACCCGTGCCTCCCGGCTGCCGCGCCACATCGACATAGTCGGCGCCCGCCTCCTCCAATGCGAGGCGCACAAATTCGCCGCGACCGGGAATTCCGTCCCAGTAAAAGAGTTTGAATGTCATCAGAGCCCTCGTTTGCAGTTCAGCCTTTGGGCGCGCGCCCGAAATCCCTTCTGAGTTCGTCCTTCGCCTTTTCTAGGACGCTCCTCCGTTCGTCGTCCAATCCGGACCCGGCCCGGTTGATATAGAAGGTCAGCATCGACATGGCGGACCGGAAGGCGCTCGATTTACGCCGGTTGCTCGCTTCGGCCGAGCGTTTCAGTGAATGCGCAATCTTCCGCGGATCGTCCGAAGCAAAAATGCCGGGCTCGATGTCCAGTGCGTTGCTATGCACTGTCACCTCTTGCGACCATTTCGTCTTCCTTTTACCGCTCTTGCCCATCGGGCCTAGGGCGGTTCACCGCAGCCACACAGGCAACTCGGAGGGCTGCCGAAATTCGCGCGCCCGATCCTTCCAGCCGAGCGTCTCCCACGCGAATTTCTGGGCGGCGATCCTTGCCGTTTCCTTCGTGGGGTAAAAATCAGGCAACACATAGTCCTTGTCGCCGCATGAGAGCAGCGCTCTACCGCTCATCAGATCAAAATGAAGCTGCAGGCATTCTTCGGCATGCATGGATTCCCTCCCGGACATGATTCATGAAAACGACCTTGGCGAGAGGAAGTTCCAATCGCCCGAAAACAGCTGCGAGAAAATGGGACATCCCTGCCCTGGTGCGCCACTCTTGTGGGAACAACGGCGGCTACGTGGCGTTATGAGCGCTTACGGGAGACGAGCCATGAACAAGCAGGGAAAAACCCGTTCCTCCTCGACTGCTGTGCGTCCACTCGATCCGCCGGGCGTCGACGAGCCAATCGATGCGTCGCCGCGTCAGGGAAAGCAATCGCAGACGACGGTCCGGCAACAGATCACCGACATGCGTGAACGTATCGCCGAACTCGAGGCAGAAATCGATGCCATTGCGACCGAGGCGCATACCGCCGTCGGGACACTGCCCGGCGCCGACCGGATTGAAACGGCCAAGGATGTGGTCGCCGAGAAGCGGGACGAAATCCAGAAGCTGAAGGCGAGCCTGGAGGAGATCGAAAGGCTCCTGGCTACCCGGTAGAGATCCAGGTTCACCTAGAAGACGACCATCCACACGCCGCGCCAGAAGAGCGAATTGGGGCCGTCGAGGTGTTCGCGCTCGTCTGCCTTATCGGGCTGCAATAGCTTTTTCGCTGGCCGCGACCGTCCCTCGGACAGTAGGCAGTGTCGCTCCTTGTGTTCCTCCTCAGCGTCCGGCTTTCTGATGGTGAGCATCATGCGCAATCCCTCTTGCGGGCATGCTTCCGAGTCGGTTTCGACTTAAGCAGGCATGCAGTTGCTACAACCTCCCTTGTGCGTCTGATAAGAGGCACAAGGCGTTGGGAAAACCCGCCGGTCAAGGAAAGGGTTCCAAGTGGTTTGCCGCTCAGTCGCGGTCGATGAACTTGAAGAAGCGGCTGACCTTTCCATCCGCCGTCTGGTCCTGGTAGAGGAAGGCCAGCTTGTTCTCGTCGAAAATCCTGAAAAAATCTTCCCAGGAGATTTCCTCCAGCCTCTGCTCAGGCTTGCCAAAATCGATGCGCAGCAAACCGCCGTCGGATGCGCCCCTGACGCGTGACGGGTGGCCGTCGCGGCTCTCTGCCCATTGGCGGATCGTATCGTGATCGGTCGTGGTCTTCGAAGCGCTCACCGGAACCTCCTTCAGCTTTGGGCCTGTCTCGCAACGCTCGTCGACTCTAATCGAACGGTACGGTGATTGTTCCCGTCAGCTCAGTTGCGGCGGCCTTTGACGGCGGCACCCGCATCGTCCCTTTGACCTACTTCTACCTCCCGCTCCCAGCCGAACACGCTCCGCCCGCCAAAGCGGGGCGAATTTCTGAACTCGCCCGCAACGATCTCCTTGAGGTCCGGCCCGGTGACGTAACGCTCCATTCGGCGCGACTGCTCGTCGAGCCGCCTCAAGGCGGCCAGTTCTTCCTCTCGCCCGAGCCGCCCCTTCTCAACCGCCGATTTCATCACATTGATCGTCTCGTCATAGACCTTGAGCGGCACCGGAAAGGGATGGCGGTCCTTGCCGCCATGGGCCAGCGAAAAGCGGGCCGGATCGGAAAAGCGGCACGGCGTGCCGTGGACTACCTCGGCGACCATGGCGAGCGCCTTGACGGTGCGTGCGCCGACGCCCGGCACGAGAAGCAATTCCTCGAAATCTTTCGGCCCGCGATCGGCCGCGGCGGCGAAATTGGCGTGCAGGCGTCGCATGTTCACGTCGCTTTCGCGCACATCGTGATGGGCCGGCATGACGAGATGCGGCAGTATCAACTGGGCTGGAGCCGCCAAGGCGGGGCCGCGAGACTCGATCATCGCCACCTCGCGCACCAGCCCATCGGGCCCGAATGCGCTCAGGAGATCGACCTGGCTTGCCCGCGAGCGCGCCGCACGCCGGTCCGCCAGATTGATGATCTTGCCCTGCCCGCGCCCCTCGATCGCCGCATGCGGCGAATTTACGAAGCTTTCCAGGCCTTCGGAAAGCCAATGATAGCGTCTCGCCTGGCGCCGGTCGCCGTTCATGCCCTGCTGGATGACGACCCACTTCGCGTCATCCGTGACGACGAAGCCATGGAGATAGAGGTCGAACCCGTCCTGAACGGCGGCGCTGTCGACCTTGGCAACGAGGCGGCTCGCATCGGCAAGCGCGGCACCGTCGAACCCAATGCGATCGCCGATCATGACAAGTTCGCCCGGCGTTTTGCGGGAATGTTGGCCGCGGCCGCCACAGACGTGAATGCCAAGTTCGCCCGAAAGCGGCGTGAGGCCGCGCTTCAAGGCGCCAATGACGCTGGTGGTGATCCCCGACGAATGCCAGTCCATGCCCATGACCGCGCCGAAGGACTGGAACCAGAACGGGTGGGCAAGCCGCCTCAGGAATTCATCGCGCCCGTAATGGTGGACGATCGCCTCGGTAATCAGCGTGCCGAGCCGCGTCATGCGGTCGCCGAGCCATTTCGGAACACGGCCGCCATGCAGCGGTAGATCCGCATTGCCTGCTCGTTGCGCCATTTTATCCGGTCCTCGCTTGGATCTCCGATGCCACACTACATGCTTCGGATGTTCGCGGAAAGTTCTCAGTGGCTGCGCGAGGAATCCGGGCGCAACGTTGGCGAGCGCGAAATGGGAGACTACATAGGAGCTGCACAGATCGGGGAGCTCTATCGATTGCAGTGGGACGACAGCTTCTTTGCACGCGATGCCGTTACGGTCGCCGCCGATCTGATCGGCGCGGAATTCGCAGTCTCCGAGGTCGGCGGCATCATCGTCGAGACGGAAGCCTATCTGCCGGACGATGCGGCCTCGCACAGTTTTACCGGCGCCACGAACCGCAACCGATCGATGTTCGGCCCGCCTGCACATGCCTATGTCTATCTATCCTACGGCCTTCACTGGTGCCTGAATTTCGTCTGCCTGCCGGGCAGTGCCGTGCTCATCCGCGCCATCGAGCCGAGATGGGGGCTGGAGACGATGCGGGAGCGGCGCCGCGTTTCGCAGGACAGACTGCTCTGTTCCGGGCCGGGACGGGTCGGTCAGGCCTTGGCGATCGGCAAGGAAGAAGATGGCTTGCCGCTCGACCGAAAACCGTTTCGATTGAGCCCGACGGCAAAACGGCCGCCCGTTTCCGCTGGCCTTCGCGTCGGGATTTCCAAGGCCGTCGAGCACCCCTGGCGCTTTGGGCTAGAGAACTCGCCTTTCCTCAGCCGCAACTTCTAGCCCCCTCATCGAGGCTCGATTTGCTCGTAGGTGCATTGGCGTGGATCCTTGTCCGGCCGCCAGCGCATCAGCTTCGTGCCGTGACGAAAGCGCCGGCTGCTGACGTGATCGAATCTCACCTCTACGACCAATTCGGGGCGGACCGGTTCCCATTCGCCGCTGCGCTCCGTACTCCAGCGGCTCGGACCGCCGGGCGCCTTGCCGGTGAAGCCGGGTGGCTCCCGCAAGGCCTCCAGCCGACGCGTCAAGGCCGGCCGCTCCTTGTCGGAAATTGTCGCGGTGAAGCCGACGTGGTTCAGCGTCCCGTCCGTGTCATAAAGGCCGAGCAGGAGGGAACCGACCTCTTGGCTGTCGCTCTCGTAGCGGAAACCGCCGACGACACAATCCGCCGTCTTCAGGCGTTTGACCTTCAGCATCGCCCGCTCGCCGCACGCGTAAGACCCATCGCGCCGCTTTGCCACGACTCCGTCGGTGGCGCCCGCTTCCCATGAGGTGAGCCAGCCCTCGGCCTGATGGCGGTCTAGGGTGAAGGGCGAAAGCTCAAGCTGCGCCGCAACGGAATTCTCTGCGGCGAAGGCATCCAGTGCAGCTCTCCGGGCGACGAGAGGCTTATCGATCAGGATTGCTCCATCCGTATCGACAAGCATGTCGAACAGGATGAGGCGCGCAGGCGTTTGTTGCGAGAGCTTCTGGACGCGGCTTGCCGCCGGATGCAGGCGCATCTGCAGGGCGTCGAAGGAAAGACGCCCATCGACTTCGATCACAAGTTCACCATCGACGACGAACTGCGCCGCCTCCAACTGGCGCATGAGCGCGATGATCTCCGGGAAAAAGCGTCCGAGCGGCTTGCCGGATTTTGCCCGGAGATCAACCTCCTCGCCGGACTTGAAGGCAAGGCAGCGGAAGCCGTCCCATTTCGGTTCATACTGCCATGCCCCATCGCTCGGAAGCTCCTGAGCGGAGCGTGCCTCCATCGGCGCCGTGCTGACAGGCAGGGGGAAGCCGGCGGCAGATCCCCCTCCCCCGGCCGCCTTCGCCTTTGCGGTCGGGCGCAAGCTGCCGGCTTCCTTGGTCGATTTTCGATGCGCGGGTGACGGCATCCTCCCCTCCCTTACCGGCGCTGGCCTACCTCAGCTTCACGGCGGGCTCTCTCGCCCAGACACGCAGCTTGCCGAGTTCCTTGAGGAAGGAGGCGACGCTCCCGGCGTCGGTGAGCTCGATCGTGCCCTCGTCAAGAGACTCGGCAATGCCGGCTCTCTGCATGAGGGGGAGCGCCGTACCCACATAGCCGATATATTTGCAATGGGCGAAGGCGTCCGCCACGAAATCGCGGGCGGTGGCGACATCGATGAGATCGGCGGCCGCCTCTTGCGACGTAAGTAGGACCACCGCGTCGTAGAGCACGGATGGGCCGCCATCGAGCATCTGGTGGGCTGCGACCCGCTTTCCGTCCGAGGCGGTGAAGCCGCCGACCTTCGGGGCGATGAGTTCAAAGGCCGCCTTCTGCTCCGCGACCGCAGTGATCAAAGCATTGAGAAGCGCGGCATCCGCGCCGTCCGTCGCGAGAATTCCGAGTTTGCGGCCTTCGAAGCGCTTCGGACCACGCTCGATGATGCTGAGCGCCGGCGACGGGTTGAGATCCTGCCGCGTGGCGACGGCGGCTTCGGCCGGCTTCGGCATCGTCGGCAATCCGAGGGCATGCGCCACCTTCTTTCCAAGCGTCTCGTCGATGTTGAGGAGATGGGACACCATCCGCTCGCGGATCACCGGCGTCTGCACCTTGCTCAATTCGAAGGTCAGGGCATCGGCGATATGGCGCTGCTCGGGCGGGGTCTGGCTGATGAAAAATTGGCGGGCCTGGCTGTAGTGATCGGCGAAGCTCTCCGCCCGAATGCGAAGCTTCGCTCCCTGCTCTTCCGACGCGAAATGGCGGAAGCCTTTGATCGGCGACTCGCGCGGTCCCTCGCCCCAGGAATTCGGCTGGTAGTTCACCCGGCCGACCGGATTGCGCATGGCCATGTGGCCATCCTGCTGGAAGTGCTGGAAGGGACATTTGGGCGCGTTGATCGGCAGATGCGTGAAGTTCGGGCTGCCGAGCCGCTTCAACTGCGTGTCGAGATAGGAAAAATTGCGTCCCTGCAGCAGGGGATCATCGCTGAAGTCGATGCCCGGCGGCACGTTCTGCGTCATGAAGGCGACCTGCTCGGTCTCGGCAAAGAAATTCTCCGGCATGCGATCGAGTACCAGCCGTCCGACCGGCTTCGTCGGCAGCACCTCCTCCGGAATGATCTTGGTTGGATCGAGAATGTCGAAGTCGAACGTGTCGGCGAACTTCTGATCGAAGAGCTGCACGTGGAGATCCCACTCGGGGAAATTGCCGGACTTGATGGCCTGCCACAGATCGCGCCGATGGAAGTCGGGGTCCGCACCGTTGATCTTCACCGCTTCGTTCCAGGCGACGGACTGGAGCCCGAGCTTCGGCTTCCAGTGGAACTTGACGAAGGTCGACTCGTCCTTGGCATTGACGAAGCGGAATGTGTGGACGCCGAAACCCTCCATGAAGCGGAAGGAACGCGGGATGGCCCGGTCGGACATCACCCACATGATCATGTGCATGCTCTCCGGCGTCAGGCTGATGAAATCCCAGAAATTGTCGTGGGCCGATTGGGCTTGCGGGAACTCCCGATCGGGCTCCGGCTTCACCGAGTGAATGACATCCGGAAACTTGATCGCGTCCTGGATGAAGAAAACCGGGATGTTGTTGCCGACCAGATCCCAATTGCCTTCCTTGGTGTAGATTTTGACCGCGAAGCCGCGCACGTCGCGTGCAAGATCGACAGAGCCCTTGCTGCCGGCGACCGTCGAGAAGCGAACGAAGGCCGGCGTCTTCTCGCCGGGACGCTGAAACAGGTCCGCCCGCGTATAGGCGGCAAGTGATTCATAGGACTCGAAAAAACCATGCGCGCCATAGCCGCGTGCGTGCACGACGCGCTCCGGGATACGCTCATGATCGAAATGGAAGAGCTTCTCACGGAAGTGAAAATCCTCGATCAATGTCGGGCCGCGCTCGCCGGCACGCAGGCTGTTCTGGTCGTCGGCCACCGGTCCGCCCTGCGCTGTCGTCAGGAGGGGGGTGTCGCCTTCGGCAATCTGGTGAAGTTCCCCGCCGTTACCGCGGGTTGCTTTCTGGTCATGAATAGTGGCCGGCTTCGAATTGTTCGGCGCCGAGGATTTCTTGGCCATTGCAGCACTCCTTGAGCGAGGACAATGGGCACGAAACCTTGGCCGCCGAAGTTGGTTCCCCCGGCGCCGAATTTTAGGAAGCTCGAACGGTCGACGTCGTCCCGGTGCGTTCAGCCTTGATAGATGCCGATCAGATCCGCCTCTGCGATCCGGTGCTTGCCGGCCTCGGCCCAGGCCTGCGCTGCGCCGACATCGTCGGAAATCGAGATGTTGCGGGTGTTCAGCGCAGCGAGCTTGAAATGATAGTGATGCACGCCCGTTCCCGCCGGCGGTTGCGGTCCGTCATAACGCGCATTGCCGAAATCGTTCCTGATGAACTTGATGGCATGTTCCGGTCCTGTATCGACGGCTTGGGAAAGCTCGGTCCAGTTGCCGGGAATGTTGACGATGGCGCAGTGGCGAAACACTCCTCGCACGGCGTCCGGATCTTCGACGATCAATGCGAAGCTCTGCGTTCCGCCGGGCGTACCCGTCCATTTCAGGGGCGGAAAAATGTTCTCGCCTAAGCGCGTGTACTTTTTCGGAATTGGCTGGCCTTCGGCAAAGGCCGGGCTCATCAAGCTGAAAGACATCACCTGTCTCCTTCATGTCGGGTACATCGAACGAGCGCGCGACTGCTCGGATTGTACCCCCAAAGCGGATCGGTGTTGAGGTCGTGGGCGGCAGATATGCCAAGAGAATGGCACTGTCGCTGCGCCGCAACGGCCCTTCAAAAAATTTCGTTTCAGAGCCGGAACTTTGCGCACGGGTTCGTGTTGAAGGAGTTGCAAAGTGGGGCGGCGATTGGCCAGCAAGGCCAATGCAAATTTCCGGAAACGCGATCCATGAACGTTCTCTCCGTGACGGCCGAGATTTTCCCTTTTGTGAAGACCGGCGGGCTGGCGGACGTTGCCGGCTCGCTGCCCAAGGCGCTGAAATCGCACGGGATTCGCACGCGCACGCTCGTGCCTGGCTACCGTTCCGTGGTCGAGGCCCTCGACGGAGCAACACCGATGGCCCGCTACGATTGTCTTTTCGGAGAAGGCGCCACGCTCCTTGCTGGACGCGCCGACGGGCTGGAACTTTTCGTGCTCGATGCGCCGGGGTTCTTCTACAGGGCGGGCGGTCCTTACACCGACGAGCATGGGGTGGATTATCCGGACAACTGGAAGCGCTTCGCCGCCTTCTCCTTCGTCGCCTCGCAAATCGCAAGCGGCTTCGTGCAGCACTGGCGACCGGACATCATTCACGCCCACGACTGGCATGCGGCCCTAAGCCTCGTCTACGTCAAATACGCCGACGCGCAGATCCCGGGTGTCCTGACCGTGCATAACATTGCCTTTCAGGGACAGTTTCCCGCCCATCTGTTCTCCGAGCTCGGCCTGCCTAACGAGGCCTATTCCGTCGACTGTCTCGAATATTATGGTGACCTCGGATACCTCAAGGGCGGACTGCAAGCCGCGGATGCCATTACCGTGGTGAGCCCCACCTATGCGCGCGAAATCATGTCGCCGATCTTCGGAATGGGCCTTGAGGGCGTGATGAATGCGCGTCATGACGACGTGGTCGGCATCGTCAACGGCATCGATGTCGACGTTTGGGACCCTTCGGCAGATCCATACATTGCGTATCAATACTCGGCGAGAACGCCTCTCCGGCGGCCTCCAAATCGCGAGGCGCTGCTCGAGCTCTTCGGACTTCCGCCGACGAGCGGCCCGGTCTTCGCCAGCATCAACAGGCTGACATGGCAGAAGGGCATGGATCTTCTGGCAGCCGTCGTCGACGAAATCGTTGCCATGGACGGCCGGCTGATCGTGCACGGAAACGGCGACGCGGGCATCGAACACGCCTTCCTGGACGCCGCCCGGCGTTTTCCACAACACATAGCCGTATGGCTCGGCTACGAGGAGCCGGTCGCCCACAAGATCCATGCCGGGGCAGACGCCATGCTCGTTCCCTCCCGCTTCGAACCCTGCGGCCTGACGCAGCTCTACGCGCTCAGATATGGCTGCGTGCCGATCGTGGCGCGGACCGGCGGCCTCTCGGAGACGATCATCGACGCCAACGTCGCCGGCCTCCAGGCGCAGGCAGCCACGGGAATACAGTTCTCCCCGATCGATACGGACGGATTGCGGCTGGCGCTGCGCCGAGCCCTCAAACTCTACCGGCACCGGCGCATCTGGGAGGGGCTGCAACGGCAGGGGATGAAGACGGACAGCTCCTGGCACCTCAGTGCGGCCAGATATGCGGAGCTCTACGGCGACCTCACCGCAACCGACATGCGGTTGGCCGGTTAGCGCATCGCCCGGATTATCCCTCCCGTTCCCCTGATCCGGTCAATTTGACGTCTCATTCGCAACGCTGATGGGTTGATCAAGAACGAAGCATGGATTGCGGCGCCAGAATATGCCAATGGCTGCGAACTCCACGAGGACTCCCCTATGGCCGTCGAGACCGCACCCGCCGCCGTATCCACCGCATCAAACGCCGCTCGCGCCGGCGTGCTGGTCATGCTCTTGGGCATGCTGATGTTTTCGCTCAACGATGTGATGGGCAAGTGGCTGGTGGCGACCTACTCGGTCGGCCAGGTGGTGCTGATCCGCAGTCTTGCCGCGGCGATACTTCTTGCCCCCTTTCTTTGGGTCAGCGGCCCGAAGAAGCTCCTCGCCCTGGAGCGGCCCGGACTTCAGCTTGCCCGCGTCGTCGCTTCGACTGCGGAGGTTTTCGCCTTCTATTTCGCCGTCGTCTACCTGCCGCTTGCCGATGTCATGACCTATTGGCTGGCGGCTCCGATCTATGTGGCGGCCGCCTCGCCGCTCCTGTTGAAGGAGCATGTTGGCTGGCGGCGCTGGACGGCGATCGCCATCGGTTTCGTCGGCGTCATCATCGCGCTCGAACCTTCGTCGCAGGCTTTCACCCTGCCGGCGCTGATATCGATCCTCGGCAGCATGTGCTTCGCCGTCATGATGGTGTCCGGGCGCTCGCTGCGTGGCACGCCGGATGCGACGCTCGCCTTCTGGCAGCTCGTCGGAGCGGCGATAGCCGGCCTCCTCTGGGCGCCCTTTGACTGGACGCCGCTGAAGCCCGTCGACACGGCCCTCCTCTGCCTGCTCGGTGTCGTCGCCATGCTCGCCCATGTTCTCGTCAACCGGGCGCTGAAGCTTGCCGATGCTGTGACGGTCGCGCCGCTTCAATACACGCTGCTCTTCTGGGCGATCATCTTCGGCTGGCTGATCTTCGGCGACACGCCACGCCTGTCGATGGTGCTCGGCGCCGGGCTGATCGTCGCCTCCGGCCTCTTCATTTTCTTCCGCGAGCAGCAGCTTAAGCGGCAGGGGCGACTGAAGGCTTAGCAGGAGCCTCATGCCCCTTAATCCGCTGCCGCGACGTTCTCCCCGTTGTGGCGGGGAGAAGTATGCCGCGGCCGCAATCCCTGCTCCGCCAGATCAGTCGTCGGCAACCACCGTCTGCTTCTGCGTGCCGAGGCCCTCGATGCCAAGTTCGATGACGTCGCCGGGCTTCAGATATTGCGGCGGCTTGAAGCCCATGCCGACGCCGGGCGGCGTACCGGTCGAGATGATGTCGCCCGGATGGAGCGTCATGAACTGCGAAAGGTAGCTGACTAGATAGGCGACGCCATAGACCATCGTCTCCGTCGAGCCATTCTGCTTGGTGTCGCCATTGACCTTCAGCCACATGGCGAGGTTTTGCGGATCGGCTATCTCGTCGCGGGTGACGAGCCAGGGACCGGTCGGACCGAAGGAGTCGCAGGACTTGCCCTTGGTCCACTGGCCCGAGCGCTTCGTCTGGAAATCGCGCTCCGAGACGTCGTTGATGACGCAAAAGCCGGCGACATGGTCCATCGCTTCGGCTCGCGACACGTATTTGGCTTTCTTGCCGATCACCACGCCGAGTTCGACTTCCCAGTCGGTTGCGACCGAGCCGCGCGGGATGATGACATTGTCGTTCGGACCGATGATTGCCGAAGTCGCCTTCATGAAGACGACCGGCTCCGGCGGTACCTCGAGGCCGGATTCCGCCGCATGGTCCGCGTAATTGAGGCCGATGCAGATGAACTTGCCACTGCCGGCGACGCAGGCGCCGAGCCGGGGCGCGCCCTCGACCACCGGAAGGCTCTCGATGTCGAGACCGCGCGCCCAGCCGAAATCGGCGATCGCCTCACCGGCGACGTCGGCGATCACCGCCGAGAGATCGCGGATTCGGCCGGCACTATCCAGAACGCCCGGCTTTTCTGCCCCTTCAGGCCCGTAACGCAACAACTTCATTCTGCTCCTCCAAGCGGTCGAGACGAAAGACTGTGCCTGACAAATCAAAGGACGCCGTGGATGTAAAGTTGTTTTGCAAGGTGGAGGAAGAAAAGCGGCCGGAGGTCCCCCGCAAGTCAGGAGATCATTTACCGCCTGGTGCCGGCGCCGCCGGCCAGTGGGGCGATACTGCACCACATGCGCCGCAGCTACCGCGCCACGACGGCGCATCGCCTCATCGACGAGACATCAAACCCAGTAAGGCGGAATTCCATAGTAGTCGTAAACGCGACGGCCGCTCTCGGGACTCCAGTCAAACTCCCGGTCTGCCGGATATCTGGGAGCTCCTTCAACCTGTTCCTTCGTGATGTTCACCTGAAAGCCGCCAAGGCCGGTGTTGTAATCCAGCATCTCCCAGGGAAGCGGATAATGATCGTGTCCTATTCCCAAGAAACCGCCGAAACTCATCACCGCATAGGCAACACGGCCGCCTCGTTTTTCGAGAATGATTCTCTCGATTGATCCGATGTGATTGCCGTTCATGTCGTAGACGTTGGTCCCTACCACCAGGTCGCTGGCAATAAGGTCATGAGATTGATGCAGATCAGGATTGGCCATCATCGTTTCTCCTTTCGCTCGGCCAACGCTCCTCCATACAAGTTGTTCCCTGAAGGCAAGTCTGAAACGGAAAACCGGCGGCGACAGATATCGCCGACGATTCCTGATGCTGATGCTCCTCGACTTCGGGAATAAGATCGGACACTGCTAGGTAAAGCATCGCTTCCCCGCTCTGGTGGCGAGCGAGAAGCCAAGTCCCTCCTCAGACAGACCACGAAAAAGTAGCCACGTGGTCATGGCGGAACTAAAAAGAGATATACCAATCAGGCCAGTCCATGTTCGGAGATAGCCTGTCCAATTACGTTGACGGAACCGCCAGTGGATCCTGTCGTGAGCGCCACAAAACTCCTGCTGATGTTGCCGCTGATCGGGGCTTTCGCTTACGTTTCGCTCGTTGGCCTGACCTATGTGTGGCAACGCGCCCTCCTCTATCCCGGCGCCAGAACGGGAGTGGCTCCGGAACAAGCAAGTTGGGGGGAGAATGCTTTTGTCGAGACGCCCGACGGCGAGACACTCCACGCACTCTACAGCCAAGGCAAACCCGGCAAACCGTCGGTGCTGTTTTTTCTCGGCAACGCTGACCAGATCGACAACTATGGCTTTTTCGCTCAGGCGCTGGCCTCGCGGGGCATCGGCCTCCTCGCAATTTCTTACCGCGGTTATCCGGGATCAACCGGCGCGCCGAGTGAGTTCGGCCTACTGACCGACGGCATTGCCGCGTTCGATTGGCTGTCGGCACGCTCCGGAAGCGAGATCGTCGTGCTGGGTCAATCGCTGGGAAGCGGCGTGGCCGTGCATACGGCGCGGCAACGACCGGTCATCGCCGCCATTCTGGTTTCTGCCTACCTGTCGGTCCTGTCACTCGCCCAGACGCACTACCCGTTCTTTCCGGTTGCCATTCTTATAAAGGATCCCTTCCGTTCTGATTTAAGAATAGCAGGCGTGAGACAACCGAAGCTTTTTATCCACGGCCGACGCGATGCCATCATCCCGCTGTCTTCCGGCGAGGCGCTATATGACATTGCTCCCGAGCCAAAGCAGATGCTGATCTACGACGGATCGGGGCATAACGATCTCTGGGACGCCCGAATGATCGGCGACATCATCCGTTTTGTGGAGGCGCTGAATTGAGGCGCTGCCTTTCGCGGTCGCAGCAGTATTGTGCGGATTCGGCGCGAGTATGCCATAGCCGATCGGTCGGTGGATGGGCGTATGCTGCGACATCGGGATCATGAAATTCGCTCCCGGCACCCCGCCACCCCTTTTCCTCGTCATTGGCAACGCTTCCTGCCGGGTTGTTGCGATCGGCGACGGAGGCGAGCCGCAATCGTTGCTGCCTTCTTCTACTCAATTAGCGACACCGTCTTGCCGACGATGATCTCGTCCGTCGGCGAGGCGCAGGTTTCCATCTTGGAATTGCCAGTGAAGGTGATCTCGTTCGCGATGATCTGGGTGCAGCCGCCCGAGACCGTAGAGTTGCCCGTAAACTCGATGCGGCCGGTTGGGATGTACAAATTCCCTTCCAGCGTGGACTCCAGGTTGCCCGTGACCTGGTGAACCACACCTGCATCGCGGCGGCTTCCGAAGAAGAGCAGGCCGGCATAGGGCCCACTTGTCGGCGCAGTTAGATCGATGTCGCCATTGCCGAGCAGCTTTGCTGCCGCGCCATTCGTGAAGTAGAAGGTCACGCCCTCACCCGACAGTTTCGCATTCGCGGACACGGTGAAATCGCCCCCGTCGATGATGTAGAGGCCAGGCTTCAGCGTGATCGTTCCCTTGATGTCCAGCCCGCCGCAGAACCGGATCGCGGGAAGACCACTCACGAGGCGGTCGAGCACGTAGGTCAAGGAGGAGACATAGTCCAGCGTCCGACAGGGAAGCAACTGGACCTGCAGTCTGTCCGGCTCGGCGATTGTCGCGAAAGGGTCCGGGGTCGGTGGGACGCGTTCGACGGGCTCGCTGCAGCCGGTCATTGTCAGGCCTGTCGTCGTCACCGCTTCACCGACCGTGTAGACGCAATCCGTCGACATGACCGCGCTGCCGTTCTTCATCAGAAAGGCGTCGGCGGCGCTCGAATTGGAGACGACGCTGCAGCCCGACAATTGCACCTGCGTGGACCCGGTTACGGTCACCGCTCCCGACGCCGAGCCCGACAGGGCCAGCACGCAAGCCTTCGAGCCACCCTTGACCTCGGCAACCGCACGGGCCGAGATCGTTACCGGCTCGCCGACGAAGACAGAGGAAAACAGGCGCGGATGGGTCTCCGTCAGTTCGACCGTGATCTTGCTCGATCCTGCGCTCAGTCCCGGCTTGGTGCTGACGGCCAGGGTGCCGGGCGCATAGCCGGATGCGCTGGCGATCCTCAGCGCCGTGCTCTGGAGCGCCGGTTGCTGGTCGCCCGCCCGATGGCGGATCGCTGCGGCATGGGCCGAGACGTCCGCCGCATGCTGCAGTTGACGCTGCTCCATGTACCAGTACCCAGTTTCCGCCCCTAGCCCCATCGCGCCGACGAGCACGGGGAACACGATCGCCGCGATTACGGCGACCGCGCCGACATCATTCTTCACGAACGCGCGCGAGAGGCGCCATAGGCGCGGCGACGATCTTTCGACTTCGATGACGTTGTTTCCTTTGTGCATCCGAATGTCCTGGAGTGCTTATGTTCCGGCAGGAGGATATATCCCGACGCCAGGCCAGTTGCGATTCAGCCGGTTGGCCTAGTCCTGTCCATGCGTTTTGCCGCGTCCGCTTAGGCCATCAGGCCGAATGGCGATCGGGTGCTGCAGGCGGCATATTTCGCGGCACTTGAAACGGCCTTCCAGGCCCTGGTGAAAGGCGCCCGTGAGATGATCTCCACATTTGCCGCTTGGCTCGCATTCCTTCTCTTTGCCGCAATGATGACCTACGCCGGCATCAAGGACGTGGCGACGATGACGATATCGAACCGCCTCGTCGGCTTTCTGTTGGTCGCCTTCGCGGTGCTTGCGCCAATTGCCGGCGCCGATTTTTCGACGATCTGGTCGAGCATCCTCGTTGCCTCCGCCGTGCTCGCCTGCACCTTCACGTTTTTCGCGCTCGGCTGGATCGGCGGGGGCGATGCAAAGCTGCTTCCGGTCGCGGTGCTCTGGCTCGGTGCCGACCTCGCCCTTCACTTCGCCGTCTACGCATCGGTGCTTGGCGCGGTTCTGACGCTTTCGCTGCTGCAGTTCCGCAAGGTGCCGCTGCCGGTGGTCCTGCAGAAACAAGCCTGGTCGAGCCGCTTGCACGCGCCGCAATCGGGCATTCCGTATGGTGCGGCGATGGCACCCGCAGCGCTGCTGCTGCTGCCGGAAAGCCATTGGTTCTCCGCCCTTCTATGAAGACAATGAAGTCCCCTTACAAACAGGTGCTGCCATGATCCGCTTGGTCATTCTCCTCCTCGCACTCGCCTCCGGCGGTGCCGCCTCCTGGCTGGCGCTCGGCAATCCGCCGACCGTCGAGGCCGCCGAAGTTCAACAGGCCCCCGCCCAGGAGGTGCTCGTCGCCGCTGCCGAGCTGGCCCGCGGCACGACGCTCAATGAGTCCCACCTGCGCTGGCAGGCGTGGGAGGGCGAGATTCCGCCGGTGTTCATCAGCCGCAGTGCGCGGCCGGACGCGGTGGTAACGCTCAAGGGGCTGCTCGCCCAGAGCAGTTTTGTGGCCGGAGAGCCGATCCGTGAGGACAAGCTTGCACAGCGCGGCGCCGGTTTCCTGTCCAGCATGCTGCCTTCGGGAAAACGGGCGATCGCCGTTCGCGTCACGGCGGAGAGCACGGCCGGCGGCTTCATCCTGCCGAACGACCATGTCGACGTGATCCACACCGTCGCTCGGCCGGATTCCTCGGGAAAGGACGGTAAGGTCGTCAGCCGCGCGATCCTCTCAAACATACGGGTGCTCGCGGTCGATCAGACCATTTCCGAGGGCGCCGATGGTACCTCTGTCGTCGGCAAGACCGCGACGCTTGAAGCAGACCCCGGGCAAATTGGCATCATCGCCGCGGCTGAAGCCTCCGGCACCGTTTCGCTTGCGTTGCGGGCAGTTGCCGACAATCTGGAAGCGCCGGTTGTCGAGACGGAAGGAAACCGACCAGGGGTCGTGCGCATTGTTAGTGGTGGACGACTTTCGATGATCGAAGTCCCGTCCCGCTCCGGTGGCAGCTGATTGATTTTCACGGATTGTGGGAAAGATGAAACAGCTCGGCAACAATATCCACGAGACCCCGCGGGCACCGGTTGCGCCGCTCTTGTCCATTCCGAAGGTCGACGTCGCCGTCTTCTGCCGCTCCGACGCGTTGCGGGAAACCCTTCGCGCGGCGGCCAACGACCGCCGGATGGCGCGCGCCACCGTGACGATCAAGGAAGGCGGGATAAAGGAGGCGACGGCGCTTTACGGCGGCGTCACTTCGCCGAACCTCGTCGTCGTCGAGGACACCGATGCGGAGGATCGTCTCATGACGGCGCTCGAAGCCCTCGCCATGGAGTGCGTCACCGGCACCAAGGTCATCGTCGTCGGCCGCTCTAATGATGTCGGCCTCTACAAGAGGCTCCTGGATGCAGGCGTCAGCGATTACTTGGTGATGCCGCTCGAAGCGATGGACTTCGTCGCGGCGGTGCATCGCTGCTTTCGCGACTCCGTCGAAGCGAAGCTTGGGCGCATCGTCGCCTTTATCGGCGCCAAGGGCGGAACCGGTTCCTCGACGCTCGCCCACAACGTCGCCTATGCGATGTCGAAGCGCGTCGATGCCGACGTGCTGGTGGCCGACCTCGACCTTCAATTCGGCACGCTCGGCCTCGATTTCGATGTCGAGGCGGTTCAAGGCATGACGGAGGTTCTGAGCAGTCCCGACCGTCTGGACGATGTGCTGCTGCGACGTTTGGCGGTGCCCTACACGGAGCACCTGCACCTGCTTCCTGCTACAACGGACCTCAACAGGTTTTTTTATCTCAAGGAGGAGCATGTCGACCATCTTCTCGATGTAGCCCGGTCCAGCTCCTGGCACATCATGATCGATCTGCCGCACATCTGGATGCAGTGGACGCGGAAGATTCTGCTTGAGGCCGACGAAATCGTTATCACCGCAACGCCCGACCTGGCTTCGATGCGAAATGTGAAGAATCTGGTCGACCTGCTGAAGAAGGCGCGCCCCAACGACCCGCCTCCGAGACTCGTGCTGAACAGGATGGCCACGCCGAAACTTGCCGAGATCAAGCCGAAGGACTTCGTTGCCGCAGTCGGGCTCGAGGAAAGCGTATGCGTTCCTTTCGATCCGCAGCTGTTCGGCAAGGCCGCCAATAGCGGCCGACTCGTCATCGAGTCGGCGCCCGAGTCCAAGGCGGGGCAGGCGATCGTCTCGCTAGCGTGGCGGGTCGGCGGCACGAGGGAGAGGCGGACGCGGAAGAAAGGACTTCCGGGACTGGTGCAGAGATACATGCAGCATCGAAAGCAAAAGGCAGCGGCCGGGCTTCGCAAGAAGGCGCAGGAGCTGAAGAAGTCCGAGAGCGGGGTCTCGGCTGTAGAATTTGCGCTGTTTGCGCCGGTATTGGCGCTTGGTCTCGTCGCCATGGCGGATGTTGCGCTGGCGCTGCATGAGCGGATGACGATCGACCACGTGCTTCGCGCCGGCGCACAAGCGGCCATGGCCGATCCCGGCGCGACTCAGGTCGACAAGGTGCTACAGTCGACGCTGGCGCAAAGCGCCGTGCCCGCCAATGTCACCCTGGCGCCGGTGAAGCGTTACTGCGCCTGCCCGGAAAACGCCGATGTCAAACCAGAGGCCGCGTCGCAATGCGGGACGACACCCTGCGCGAACGCGGCGCAGCAGCTCGTATTCTATCGTCTCGAAGCGGCGAAGAACTACCAGCCCATGTCCCTGCCAGAGGCGCTTCCGCCCTTCCAGCTCAACTCCTCGATGCAGGTACAGGTTCGATGACCTTGTCATTCCGCATCCTTCGTCGTGCCTGGCGCAGCCAATCCGGCGCAATGGCGGTCGAATTCGCGCTCGTCTGTTTGCCCCTGCTTCTGCTGATCCTTGGCGTCATCGAGTTCGGCCGCGCTTTTTACGTGCGCAACGAACTGTCCTATGCAGCCGACTTTGCCGCCCGGCAGGTGCTCATAGGTCAGATCGCGCGCGACGCGCCCGACAGCGAGGCGCATACGAAGCTGGCGAGCGCCGTACGGGACAATTTCGGCAGCGGCGATCCCGATCTGCTGCAAATTGCCGTCACCAAGCAGACGGTCGATGGGATCGACTTTCGCGTGCTCTCGATCAGCTACCCGTTCAGGTTTTTCCTCCCCGGGCTGGCGGAGGCTCCTTTCAGCCTCGGCCTTTCGCGGCGTATCCCGATAGGCTGAGCGATCGGTCGAGTCCGGTCATGGTTCGCCCCCTTCGTTGAGCGGCGGAGGGGGGCTGTTCGGCGGCGGAGGGGACGACGTTTCATCACCGGATTGAACCGGATCACAGCGCTCCGTGCAGCTGTAGGTCGACCGGCCGCTGCCGCCGTCAACGGTGATCAGGCGACCGCCCGCTGCAACAACGTCGAGGATGATGTTGGCGACCTCGGCACCATCGGCATCCATGACGATGAGGTTCGTCGATCCTGGCGTCTTGCCGGTCAGAATGACAGTCTTGTCGTCGCTGAGCGTCGCCTGGGCGATGGCGGGATTGCCGATGATGACCGTGCTGGCCGGCCGGGTGAGGATCAGCGGCCTTGCAAAATCGACAATGACCTTGACGACGCCCTCGGTCTGTCGGGCCGGCTCCAGCGCCGTGCTCGGCGGGCGATCTTCCGCCGCCTGCGCCGCGCTAAAGGCCGTGCAGGCCATCAAGGCGAGAACAAGCCATCCTGCCCCTATAAGCCTTGGAACCCCGCGCATTTTTCGCTCCCGATCTCTGTGAACGGATACGCGCGATCCGTTCGAATAAGGCTGGCAAAAGCAAGAGGATAGTGCGGTCGGACGATTGGACTAGGCCAACAGGCCGATCCTACCGCGGAAGTGGTATCGGCCATCAGGCTGAATGGATCAGAAGGGTTAATAAAGTCTATATCAAGGCCACACAGCAAGCGGGAAACGAAAGAAAATCCCGGCCCGACCTGTGATGCCGAACTTGGCGTCGGCGCAACCCCAACCACTCGAAGGAACGTCTCATGAAAAATCTTCTCGTCCGCTTCGCCCGCAACGAATCCGGTGCCACGGCCATCGAATACGGCCTGATCGCTGGCCTTATCTCTGTCGTCATTATCACGGTCGTCGGCACTATCGGCCAAGATCTCCTTGCCAAGTTCAACGCAATCGAGGCGGGGCTCTAAAGGCGACCCAAGTCACAGCGTCGGTCGCCAAGCGAAGCGGAAGGCATGATCGCCTTCCGCTATCGCATCTAACGAGCAGACACACCTCAACGACAAGTGAAGCGACAACGATGTTCGGCAGAAAATCCATCCAGGATCAAAAAGTTACGGAAACGGAAAGTCAGCAGGTGGTGCGCGAAATGCACTCCGCCATGCCGCGCGAAGTGCCGAAGCCTGCCGAAGTCCCGGCCGCCGCCAAAGCAGAAAAGGCCAACCAATATTACAGCCTGAAGAAGGAAATCTTCAGCGCGCTCATCGCCACGATCGACGTGGCGGCGCTGTCGAGCATGGACGGCGATCAGGCCCGCACGGAAATCGGCGCTATCGTCAACGACATCGTCGCGGCAAAGAAGACCGGCATTTCCATGGCCGAGCAGAACGAGCTGCTGCGCGACATCTGCAACGACATTCTGGGCTATGGCCCGCTTGAACCGCTGCTCGCACGCGATGACATCGCCGACATCATGGTGAATGGCGCCGATCAGGTGTTCATCGAGGTCGGCGGACGGGTGCAGCAGACGGGTGTCCGTTTCCGCGACAACGAGCAGCTCCTCAACATCTGCCAGCGCATAGTCAGCCAGGTCGGTCGGCGCGTCGATGAATCAAGCCCGATCTGCGACGCACGTCTCGCCGATGGTTCGCGCGTCAACGTCATCGCGCCGCCGCTCGCGATCGACGGACCGAGCCTGACGATCCGCAAGTTCAAGAAGGAGAAGCTGAACCTCGACCAGCTGGTGCGGTTCGGGTCGATCTCGCCCGAGGGCGCCGAGATCCTCAAGATCGTCGGCCGCGTCCGCTGCAACGTGCTGATTTCGGGCGGGACGGGCTCCGGCAAGACGACGCTCTTGAATTGCCTTACCGGATATATCGACGACGGCGAACGCATCATCACCTGCGAGGATGCGGCCGAGCTGCAGTTGCAGCAACCGCATGTGGTGCGGCTCGAAACCCGCCCGCCGAATATCGAAGGACAGGGTGAGATCACTATGCGCAGTCTCGTCAAGAACTGCCTGCGCATGCGGCCGGAGCGGATCATCGTCGGCGAAGTGCGCGGGCCGGAGGCCTTCGACCTCTTGCAGGCAATGAACACCGGCCATGACGGCTCGATGGGAACGCTTCACGCCAACTCTCCGCGCGAGGCGATCTCGCGCGTCGAGGCGATGATCACCATGGGTGGGCATTCGCTGCCGGGCAAGGCAATCCGGGAAATGCTGGTTTCATCGGTGGACGTGATCGTCCAGGCGGCGCGCCTGCGCGACGGCTCCCGCCGCATCACGCACATCACCGAAGTGCTCGGCATGGAGGGCGACGTGGTCACGACGCAGGATCTCTTCGTCTACGACATCCTCGGTGAGGATGGGAAGGGCAACATCATCGGTCGGCACCGCTCCACCGGCATTGGCCGGCCGGCCTTCTGGGATCGCGCCCGCTACTATGGCGAAGAAGCGCGCCTGGCCGCAGCGCTCGACGCCGCCGAGACCAAGGCGGCCGCCTGACGGGCGTTTCACCGACGCCCCGAGCATCTGAACAAAGGCTGATACGAACATGCTGAGTGCTTCGCTGTTTCCCGTACTCATCTTCTTTCTGGCCTCGACCTCCGTCGGCGGCCTGATGCTCGCCGCATTTTATCCGCGGGCCGCTAAGGCCAGCGCCTATCGACAAAGATTTGAGCGCGTCGCCGGCGGCACGGAAATCAAAGCGACAGAAACGGCCGACGAGGAGCGCCGCGATCGTCGGCGCTCGGTGGAAAAGACGCTGCGAGATATAGACGAGCAGCAGAAGGCGCATGGGCGCAAGGGCGGCAAGCCGAAGCTTGACGTCAGACTGCGGCAGGCCGGTCTTGACTGGTCGACCCGAACCTATTGGGTCGCTTGCGCCGGCACGGGCCTTGCCACCTATGTTCTGGTAGCGCTCCTGGGGCTCGCAGCCTTCGCGACGCTTGGTTTTGCCATTGCGGGCGGTCTGTTCCTGCCGCACCTCTATGTGAACACGAAGCGCAACATGCGGCTCAAGAGGTTCACTGCCGAGTTTCCGAACGCGGTCGATGTCATCGTGCGCGGGCTCAAGGCAGGGCTGCCGATGACCGATTGCCTAAGGGTGATTGCCGCGGAAGCGCAGGAGCCGGTCAAGGGCGAATTCCTCACCATCGCGCAGGACCAGACGCTGGGGCTGCCGGTCGACGAAGCCGTCGAGCGCCTGTGCGATCGCATACCCCTGCCCGAGGCCAGATTCTTCGCGATCGTCATCACAATTCAAAGCCGCACCGGTGGCAGCCTGTCGGAGGCGCTTGGAAACCTTTCCAAGGTGCTACGCGAGCGCAAGAAGATGAAGGCGAAGATCAAGGCCATGAGCGCGGAGGCGAAGTCCTCCGCCGGTATCATCGGCGCGTTGCCGTTCTTCGTCGCCGGCGCCGTGTATCTGACCAGTCCCGACTACATGTCGCTCCTGTTCACGACTCTCGCCGGAAAGATGGTGCTTGTAGGCTGTGGCCTGTGGATGAGCATAGGCACTTTCCTGATGCGCAAAATGATCAACTTCGATTTCTGAGACACGACATGAATCTTGGCACCCACATCCCCGATCCCGACCAGCTTTCCGCGATGTTGGCTGGCCTTGCCGCCTTTTCCGCCGTCGTGGCGGTGTCCTGGCCCTATATTTTCCGCGATACGCTCGCGGAGCGGATGCGCAAGGTGGAGAGCGAGCGGGAGCGCATCAGGCAGCGCGAGCGTACTCGGCTGAATGCCGAAAAGAGCAAAGTCTCCCTGCGTGTAGAGCCCAGACGGTTCTTCCAGGCGATTGTCGACCGCTTCAACCTTGCCAAGCAGGCGGAGGATGGCGAAATCTTCCGCAGGCTGAGCATGGCCGGCTATCGCGGCCGTGCTCCCGTGACGACCTTTCTTGCCTTCAGGTTGATAGCTCCACTTGTGCTCTTTGCCGCTTGTCTCATTTATTTGCTGCTCGTCCTTCAGCCCGAGGCGCCGCTGATTGCGGTCATTGCGATGGCCGGCGCCATCGGTTCGCTCGGATATTTCGCTCCGGCGATATTCATCCAGAATAGGATCACCAAGCGCCAGCAGGTAATCCGCCGATCCTGGCCGGAGGCGCTGGACCTCCTGTTGATCACCGTCGAATCCGGCATGGGCATCGAAAGCGCCTTTCGGAAAGTGGGCGAGGAGATAGGCGCGCAGTCGCCCGAGGTGGCCGAGGAGATCCTGCTGACGACGGCCGAGCTTTCCTATCTGCAGGACCGGCGGCAGGCCTTCGAGAACCTGGGGCGGAGGACCGGGGTGGAGGGCGTCCGCGCCGTCGTGACCAGCCTGATCCAGGCGGAGAAATATGGGACGCCCCTTGGCCAGGCGCTGCGGGTAATGGCGCAGGAAAACCGCGACATGCGTATGAGCGAGGCGGAGAAGAAAGCGGCCGGACTTCCCCCGAAGCTGACGGTGCCCATGATCGTGTTCTTCCTGCCGGTTCTCTTTGCGGTGATCATCACGCCGGCGGCCATTCAAATCACGGGTCTGTAGGGCGGGATCGAGAGCGGGTTTTCACGATGGCGCCCAGGCGCCGAGAGTTGGGGTGGGGCGATTGCGGCGCTGTGCGTCAAGTTCGAGGCGGAGCGCCGCACCTCCCTTTCAAGGTTCGCGTGTTCGGCTCGCCAGCGCGGTGATCTTCCCGGCGATATCGTCCAGCGGCAGGACGAAATCGACGAGACCGGCGGCGATCGCCGATTTCGGCATTCCGAAGACGACGGAGCTTTCTTCATTCTGCGCGATCACCTTCCCGCCCGCCACGTGCAGCGCCCGAAGGCCCTGGGTGCCGTCGTCGCCCATCCCCGTCAGGATGACGGCAAGAGACTCGTCCTTGAAAGCGCGGGCAATCGAGCCGAATAGATAGGATCCGGACGGCTTAAAGCCCTGTATGGCATCATCGTCCACGACACGCAGGCGCGACCTGCCCGAGACGCCGAGCTGATGGCCATCAGGGGCGAGATACACAGTGCCGGGCCTTAAGCGTTCGCCATTCGCACCGACTTTTACCTTGAGCGCAATCGTCGCATCGAGGGATGCGGCAACGCCTTCGATGAAGCCGTTCGACATGTGCTGCACGATGAGGATAGGTGCAGGAAAATTGGCGGACAGATCCTTCAATATCGAACGAATCGCGGACGGTCCTCCTGTGGAGGCAGCGATGCCCACGATCGCGATCTGGGCCGCAGGCAGCGGTGCCTCTTTGACCTGGTAATCGCCGCGCGTTTTCTTACGCCACTGGCGAACGACCTTGACCTGCGCCATGGCCTTGATCGTCGACAGGAACTTTTCAATGGTCGCATTTTCGAGAGACGGGCCGGACCCGGCCGGCGCCGGGATGACCGCGAGCGCGCCTGAGTCGAGCGCGCGCGCGGACATGGCTCCCAGCTGCGAACCATCCTGGTAGGCCACCATGACCACTGGCGTCGGTGCGGTGATCATGATCTCCCTGACTGTTTCGGCTGTGTCGTCGTCACGGAGTTCCACGGCGACGATGTCCGGCAAGAGTTTACCGGTCATCCTCACCGCGTCCTTGCCGCTTCTTGCGACGCCCACGAGCTCTACGGCGGCGTCCGCCTCAGTCGCCCTTCTGACGCGTTCTTCAAGGTCGTGCGTCGATGTCGCAAGAAGAATACTTGTCATCCCCATCCTCACACGACCCGGCGCATCGTCTCCAGGAAGTGCTGCGCATCGAACTGATCCTTCCTCAGATAAGCATTTGCGCCAGCACGCAGCCCTCGAACCTTGTCTTCAAGCGTTTCCCGGCCGGTGACGAGGACGACCGGCGTGTCGGTAAAACGCTCCGATCGACGAATGGCCTCGGTGAGTTCGAAGCCGTTCATGGACGGCATGTCGACATCCGCGACGACCATATCGGCACCGTCTTCAAGAAGCTGCTCCAAGGCCTCCTTGCCATTGCTTGCTATCGCGACATCGTACCCTGCCCCCTCGAGGATGAGCCTCACCAACGTTCGTACATATTTGGAATCATCCACGACGAGCACCTTGCGACGCGCGGCCGAAACTGGCTCGGGCACGGCTGTGCCGTCCGGTGATCGCGCCTCGGCGGCGGCCTCGGCGAGCGCTGCAACGTTCAGGAGGAGGGCAATGCGCCCGTTGGCCAGTACCATGCCAGCGCTATAGCGACGAACTTTCGCAAGACGCGGACCGAGCGGGCGTGCGAGGAGTTCCTGCTCACCGGCAACAGCATCGACGAGCACCGCCACCGGCCCGCCCGGAGCGTCGACCACGACCGCCGGCACCGCCTGCGCGGTATCGCCGCGGCCCGGTCGCAGTCCGAGCCAATTGGCAAGATCCAGGAGGGGTATCGGGTCGGTCGGGGTGTTGACGATGCCCCTGTCCTTAGAGATTGCGAAGTCTTGTGCATGAATGCGTATCACCCGCTGGATCGACGCCGTGTCGATCGTGAACACATGCTCCCCGGCGATGACCTCCAGTGCACGCACCGTCGCCAGCGTCAGGGGGAGTGTAAGGGTGAAGGCGGCGCCTCCCGTCGGTACTTGCGAAACTTCCGCCGTGCCACGCAGCGTTTCGATATTGCGTTTGACGATGTCGAGGCCTATTCCGCGCCCTGACAGGCTGGTGACCGTCGCCGACGTCGATAGGCCAGGCTCGAAAACACGCCGTAGGAGCTCGGCTTCGTCTTTCACCTCTTTCTGATGTTCGGCCCCTGCCTTGCTGAGCCGGGCTACATCCAGGCCGCGGCCGTCATCCTCGACACGCACCCGCATCCGGTCTCCGGAGATGGCGGCTGCAATGAGGACCCTTCCCCTCTCCGGTTTTCCCGCCTTTCGGCGTTCTTCGGGCGACTGAATGCCATGCGCGACTGCGTTGCGCACAAGATGGCGAAGCGAATCCTGCAGGCTCGAAAGAATGGACCGATCGATCTCGATCTCTCCGCCCTTGATTTCAAGTTCTGCCAATTTCCCCGATGCCGCCGCCATGTCCCGCACGACGCGATCGAGCCCCTTGCAGGCCTCCGCAAAGGGTTGTGTGCGTGCGTGCCGTACCTCGTGATCAAGTGCTGTCGCGGCACTGTGCATCAGTCTCATGTCCCCTCGCAGCGATGTCGCAAGCTGGCGCAGTCCACTTTCGATACCTGCCGCCTGTACGGCAATCTCAGGGCTTACCCGCCGTAGCTCTCTGGCCTGCTCCCGGAGCAATGACACCTCCTCTGCATGGCGCGGCATCATCGCGTTAAAGGACAGCAATTCGCCACTCCTGTAGAGAAGCGTATCCAAACGATCGGCGGAGACGCGCATGGAGCCGTCGGTATCGCTGATGCGAACGGGTACCTGTCTCGTCTGAGGTGGACGCAGCTTCCGTTTGCCGCTGCCGTGATCCGCCCTTTCCGCCACAGCAGCCTTTAACGCATCGACAACGCTCTCGCCGTGCGCCGGCGAAGGCATCTCGCCGATTTCCAAGAGGCGGGCCGCATCCTGGATTGCGTCTGCGGCTGACAGAAGAAGATCCAGCTGGGGTTTTTGGAGCGCAAGCCGCTCATTCACCGTCAGCGAGAGTATCTCTTCCATCCAGTGACAAATCGCCTCCACGCCGCGTACTTGAAACAGACCGGCGGCGCCCTTGAGGCTGTGCGCCGTCCTTAGAAGCTGTTCCTGCAGACGGATTTTCTCGACGGCCTCGCCGGTGTCCTCGATGGCGAGCAATCCCTGCTCCATGTCGGATGCACGCTCCCTCACCTCCTGAGTGAACATCTGCAGCAATTCACGATCGAATTCGTCGGGTTTGGTCATGTCAGTTGCCATGGTCAGCGAGCATTTCCTTCAGCCTGGAGCCCAGTTCGTTGAGATCTTTCGCGGCCTCCTCCGCTTGCCGGATCGCTGAGAGATTCTGGCTGCTCGCTTGCTCGATGTAATGCATCGCGTCGTGAATCTGCTTCATGCCCGCTCTTTGCTGGCCCGCCGAAGCGGCGATCTGGGTCACCGACCGCGCGGAATCGGCAACGATCGCCTCGAGTTGCCGGATCGTTTCGCCCGCTTCGTTCACCGTCTCCAGGGCGCGGCTGACACTCTTCGTGCCATCCTCAGCGCCGATGACCGCCGCATTTGTCGCTTTCTGAATCTCCATCAGAATTCGACGGACTCGGGTCGTTGCGGACTTCGACTGGTCAGCAAGTGTTCTGATCTCACTGGCAACGACACTGAAGCCCCTGCCGTGCTCGCCTGCACGCGATGCCTCGATGGCCGCATTCAGCGCCAACAGGTTCGTCTGGTCTGCGATCTCGGCGACGACCGTGACGATCTCACCAATTTCCAGGCTATTTTCCGCCAATGAAAGAATGTCTCCGGCAATCCCTTCGGTGCGGGCGCTCACCGCGTTCATCACGTGCACGGTATCTTCCAGTGCTTTGCGGCCGTCATTGCTGATCTTGACGGCCTTGTCGTACGACGCAGCAACCTGCTGCGCGCGCTGCGCCGCCTGTTCCGACGTCTGGAGCACCTCATCGACGCTCGTCACCGTCTGGGCGACCGCCGACGATTGCTCACGCATGCCTTCGACCTGTTGGGTGGTTCCTGCGAGGATTTCGGCGGCGGATGACGAAAGATGTTGAGCCGTCTCCGATATCGTGGCGAGCAGCTCTTCGAGCCTCTCCCTGCTGCTCCGTTCATTGTCGATCATGCCGGCAAGCCTTGCCGTCATTGCATTGAAGGAAAACCCGAGGACCGCGAGTTCGTCGCTGCCTTCTACGGAGGCTTTCTGCGTCAGGTCACCGGCGCTAACCATTTCCGCCACGCCGGCGAGCTTGCGCGTGCGGGCGACGAGGCGGCGCGCGACCCGCAACACGTGGAGCAGCATCAGAACGGCGAGAACCGTAAAGCCCAGTTGCAGCAATTGAGAGCGCTGGAGCCGGGCCCCTCCTGCCTGTTCGATTCGGTTGATCAATTCGTCCACGCGTGCCGCAAAGTCTCTGATCCTTGGGTCGAGTTCATCCAGTGCCTCGGGACCGAGCGGCGCGCTGGCAATAGCGCTCTCCAGAGCGGGCCTCACCTGTTCCCGCCATTGTTGGCGGGCTTGTTCAAGCTGCGTGAGGGCAGCAGGATCCGTCGTTGCCTCCAGCCCGAACCTTTCGTCGCCATTGACCAGACTCGCAAGCAGCCGCTCGTTGCGGTCCATCAGGCCGCGAAGCTCATCGGCAGCAGCGATCCGGGCTGGGCCTTCCGCTCTTTCCAAGCGTCCGGCGACGTAGATCAGCTGGTAGGCAAGGCGTTGCGTCCCAAGCGACGATGTCGCCGCAAGATCGGCTCGCACCTGCTGCAGGGCAATAAAGCTCGACCCGACGAGCAGCGCCGAAGCGGCCACGAACAGCAGCATGGCCAAGCCCAACGCGCCATAGAGACTATTCGTTAGTCGGGGACTCATGGATTTTGGTCCTTTCCGTCTCGCCGCTGGCGATGATCTGTTCGTCCTCAAGAAAGAATTGGCGATCGTTTAAAAGAACGTGGCCGTCCAGAATGGCAGTCCCGGTTTCCGTCGTTGCACAATGCAAAGCTTTGTCGCCCGTGCCGGGCTCCGCCGCACGGATTTTCTCCAGGCGGAGCGTCACTATTTCCGGGGCGGCCGTCGACAGGATCAAGAATTCGGGATGCGCTTGCCCGCATACAATCGCCCATTCGTTGGCGGTTGCGGCCGGTCGCGGGAGATCGAATAGTCCGCACAGGTCGAAGACGGGTAACAACTGCCCGCGCAAATCATAAACGCCACAGGCGTGCGAGGGCATTCCGGGCAGCGGACTGACGCGTGGCTTCGAAACGATTTCGCAAATATAGAGGATCTCCAAGGCAAACTGACGATCCGAGAGCGTGAAGGTCACAAGACCGACCGCTTGTTCTCCTCCTGCGATCGCATCGCTGGCCGATCGCGGTGATTGCTCGTATCGCACCGCCGCATCTGGCTGTGCCGCTTCCAAAAGCACTTCGGTCTGTTCTATCGCTGCCTCCATCCGTCTTCTGACGGCGGACCAGTCAACCGGCCGGGAGGCGGGGCGGGAAGGTGTCGTCATAGGCGTTCGCTCCCCCACCCTCGCCGGACTTTGCCGATCTCGCGCCGTGCGCGCTCCGCCAGATCTCCAGCCGTCACCTCTGACATCAGGGCGACGCGTTCGCGCGCCGGGCGAGAGAGGCAAAAATGCAGCACGTTTTCGAAGGCCCGCTGGGACGCTTGCGGGTCGCTGTGCGTAAGACAGACACCGAGGAGGAACTGCGCGGCCGCCAGATTGCCGTCCAGATAGACTACCCGTCGCAGCGCCGCCGCAGCCGCGTCGGTCTGCCCATCGGCCATCTGGGAGAGCCCCTGGAGGAAATGCAGTTCCGCTGCGAGCGGATGACTTTGAACGGCTTGCGCAGCGAGGCGCTGAGCTTTCCGGGTCTCACCCATGTCGTAACGCGAGCGGATTTTCCGGGCAATAGCCTCGAGGGCTTTGTCGTCGGGCGTTTTTCGCTCATCCGTGACGCTAGCTCGGGGGACCGGCAAGTGCGAGACAGGTCTATTGGATTGGCATGGAATGGGGGCGACGCCTGAGATAGAGCCCCCGGGAATGTCTCCATGAGCTATCATGCGCCGGTAGACAACGCCCGCCGGCGTGATGGAAGTTTCGAACGGAGCGTACTTCCACAAGGGCGGATCGGTCGGCGCCGTCAACAGCCAGCCGCCATCGGCAAGGCAGGCCAATAGCTGACGCGCAATCCGCCGCACCGTACTCGTATCGAGATAGACGAGCACGTTGCGGCAAAGGATCAAGTCGAAGTCAGCCAATCCCCTTTCCGGCGCCGGTAGTTCGACTGCGCCAAGGTTCAGGTGAGCGAAGTCGACCTGCCGGCGCAATCGTTCGTTCAGTCGAAACCGTCCCTCACTTGAGGTGAAGTATCGGTCCTTCAGCTTGCGATCCGTATTCCTCAACGACCATTCGCCATACTCTGCGGCCTTAGCCGTGGCGAGCGCCCTTCTGGAGACGTCGGCTGCACTTATCCGAACGTCTTGCAGGAGACCTTCCTCGTCGCAGAGAATGGCGAGGGAGTAGGGTTCCTCACCCGTTGCACAGCCGACGCTCCAGATTCGCACGAGAGAACCGTCGGGCCGCCGTCGCCTTAGTTCCGGAAGGATTGCTTGCCATATCAGCTGGAATTGATCGGGATCCCGAAAAAAATGCGTTTCTCCGACCGTGATCGCTGCGATGACATCGTCGGTCAGGTCCTGGTCCAGCCCCAGCCGGTTAAGAAATAGGCTGCTGTCGTCGATGCCGCGCCGCGCCATGACCCGGCCGATCGCCGAGGCAACGGCGCCTTTTCGCGATGCCGGAAGGCTGAGGCCGACCCTGCAGGCGACCTCGACAGCGAGCTTGGACGGAAGCGCGTGTCCTGTCACCGAACGCCTCCTGCCTCTTTCGCCGCGCAGGCGCGAAGGGGGCGTCCGGGTAAGCTGGGTGTCGAAACAGGCTGGCGCATGTTCTTCCTAAATTCGTGGCTCTGCCGTCGTCAGTACGTCCTCGCATGCATTTGGGCTATTCGGCCGGATGGCTTAGAAGGCGGCCTATCCGACCGGCCTACTGCTGGCTCTCGGTCATGGGTAACAGGCGCGCTCCTGCGGCAGCGGCCTCCTGGCGGTTCCTTACCCGCAGACTGCGGAAGAGTGCTGCCATGTGGATCTTCACCGTACCCTCGCCAAGTTTCAGCTTGCGGGCGATTTCCTTGTTCGAGAACCCCTGTACAAGGAGCAGGAGGACCTCGCGCTGCCTCGGCGTGAGGAATTCGATTGTGCGATGGCCCCGTTCGTCCTGGGTTCCCCGGATGACCTGAGAGACCTCTGCTTCCTCGGAAGAGGAAGGCCGACCCGCTATGGACGGGGGTACGTAAACAGCGCCGTTGAGGATCGAGCCAATTGCTTCGGCCAGTTCGCTCGCGCCGAGGCCCTTTGGCACATAGCCATTTATGCCCGCAGTGAGGGCAGACAGAATGTCCGTCCGGCGCGACGATGCCGAGACGACGACGACCTTTAGATCCGGGTGGATGTCACGCACGGCGGCAAGGCTGGCAGCACTTTGCATGCCCGGCATCGCCAAATCAAACAAGGCGAGCGAAATGTCCTCGCGCTCGCTGAGCCTTTCAATAGCTTCATCGAGCGACCCGCTTTCGAGAATCTCGGTGAACCGCAATTTGCTCTTCAAGATGAAGCCAAGCGCGATCCGGAAGAATTCATCATCATCGGCTATCAGTGCGACGCGTGAGGTATTCATTACGCTTTCCTCGCCGGTTGTCTGGCGCTTGCGGGCCATCAATTCGGCTCGCAGACCGGTCTGCAACTAACGATCGTCTCAGCGAATGCGTTCCCGTCATTACCAATCAATGCGCGGTAGTATCAAGATTGTGCCACACACGCCTGGAGACGTGTAGGGCTAAATGCTGCAGCTAGCTCTGGGGGCCGTTCGCAAGGTAAACACATGGTGCATCGCCGGTTTCGAGAGGGCAGTCGATCAATTTGGAGATTTCCGATGGAGGCACGGGACGCGAGAATATGTAACCCTGAACCTCATGAAATCCCTCCGCGTTCACGGCGGCCAACTGATCCTCCGTCTCAACCCCCTCGATCGTCGTCGTCATGCCCAGGCTGTGACCAAGACCCGCGACGGCTTTGACGATCGCGAGCGACTCTTTGCCGTGCGGAAGATCGCGGACGAAGGCTTGATCCACCTTGATTTTGTCGAAAGGGAAACTTCTCAGGTAACCGAGCGACGAATAGCCCGTCCCGAAGTCGTCCATCGCTATTTTCACACCGAGGCCGCGCAGCTCCTGGAGCAGTTGAATATTGTGTTCGCTCTCGTCCAGCAGGACCGATTCCGTGATCTCCAATTGCAAGCGCGCGGGGGTGAGGCGAGAAGCCGAGAGGGCATCGGCCACTGCCTTGACGAGGGTACGGTGCTTGAACTGGACCGGAGAGAGGTTGATGGCAATGCTGACATGCTCCGGCCATTGTGCGGCCTGGCGACAGGCCTGATCGAGAATCCACTCGCCGATCGGTACGATCAGCCCGGTTTCTTCAGCAATGGGGATGAACTCCGAGGGCGCAACCATCCCTCTTTCGGGATTGCGCCACCGCAAGAGCGCTTCGCATCCTGTTACGCGGCGCGATCTCAAGCTTATCAGCGGCTGATAATGCAGCTCGAATTCGTTCCTTTCCAGCGCGCCTCTGAGCGCAATCTTTACCTGCTGGTGCGCCTGCAACTGCGCATGCATGGCTACATCGAAGCGCTTGTAAGTGCCGCGCCCGCTGGACTTGGCATTGTAGAGGGCGATGTCCGCGGCCTTGATTAATTCATCCGCGGAAGTCCCGTCGTCCGGCGCAAAAGCAATGCCGACGCTCGCTCCGATTGTGGCACTGACGCCCTCTACTGTGAACGGCTCGCAAAGCGTGTCGATAATCCGCTGAGCGAGACGAACGGCGTCGTCGTAAGTCCCTTCCAGTGAATGTATGATGGCAAATTCATCACCTCCGAGGCGTGCCACGACGTCGGTGGGTCTTGCAGACTGGACGAGCCGCGCAGAAACCTGGCGCAACAAGGCGTCGCCGGCGGGATGCCCAAGCGTATCGTTGATCGCCTTGAACCCGTCGAGATCGAGGCACAGCACAGCCATGCGGCCGGCGGCACCTTTCTCACTGAGTGCCCGATCGAAGCATTCCCGGAAGAACATCCTGTTTGCCAATCCGGTCAGCATATCGTGCCTTGCCAAGTGGGCCATCTGCTTCTGTGCGAGTAACTTGTCCTCCTCTGCCTGGCGATGCTCCGTTATGTCTCGGCAGAAAATGGAAATGCCTTCTTGCGTGGGAGAGGCATTTGCTTCGATCCAGCGGTCGAGAGACGGCAAGTAATCCTCGAAGAAGGAACGGACACGGCGGTTCATGACCTCCTGGCAGCGTTTGGCAAAGTTCCCCCTTCCTTCCTGTGGAAACAGTTTCCAGAAGACTTTTCCCAAGGACTCGTCCCCGATCCGCAGGAGCCTCTTCGCGTTCTCGTTCAAATAGCGGATGCGCCATCGGGGATCGAGGAGCATGACGCTGTCCATGGTACTCTCGAGTACCGAGGAAAGCTGATCAGCCGCCGCTTCGGCCGTCCTTTGCGCGCGGCTGATTTCCTCGTTGGCGCGCTTCGCATCGGTGATGTCGCGCCAGATCGAAAGCATTCTGACCGTGTTTCCTTCGCGCCCGCTGATGGGAGCCGCAATCACGTCCATGCATCTTTCTTCGTCTTTGGCATCCCGTACAGTAATCTCGAATCGAGCAGTCTCGCCGGCTCTGACCTTTGCCCAGCCCTCTAGAACCTTTTGTGCATCGGCGTCCTTGCCGATAGCGTCCCATGTGGTTTTTGTGAGCGGCGCCCCTTCCGCCAGGCCGAAGATACGCCGGCCAGCCTTGTTCATGAGCAACGGTCGCCCTTCGAGATCGAGTACGCGTACACAGTCGGGGCTGCTGTCGAAGATGCTTCTGATAAAGGCTTGCGATTCCTGTTGAGCGAGCTCGGCGGCACGGCGTTCGGTGATGTCGAGAACCGAGCCGACATATCCCAGGAACGCTCCGTCGTCGGAAAAGCGGGGCTGACCGACATCTATCACCCACGCCCAGCTTCCATCGGCCCGCCGCAGTCGGTATTCGCTTCGCACGGGTGCCTTGCCCGCCGTCGCGCTGAAAAACGCTTCCTGCACTTTCTCCCGGTCATCGGGGTGGATTACATCCACCCAACCGAAACCGAGTGCCTCGGCTTCCGATTGTCCCGTAGTCTCCAGCCACAAACGGCTGAAAAAGCTCGTGTCGCCCGATGGATCGGCTACCCAGATCATCACCGGTGCGTCATCGGCTATTGCCCGGAAGCGCGCTTTGCTTTCACGCAACGCTTCGGTAGCGCGGCGCCTTTCATCGACATCCTCCAAGACACCGTACCAACGCACGATTTCTCCAGCGATATCGCGCTTGGCAATTGCCCGAGCGCGGAACCAGCGGTAATGACCGGTTGCGGTCAAGAGGCGATATTCGATATTAAGCGGATCGCCACCCAGGAGAGAGCGTTGCCATTGCTGGCGGACCATAGCGGCGTCTTTCGGGTGCACGGCTTTTGCCCAACCACTTCCGAGTGTTTCTTCTTCGCTCAATCCGGTGAACTCGGACCAACGCGGGCCGACGTCCAATATCGCTCCCGTCGGGTCTGCGGTCCAGGGAACTTGCGGATGAAGGTCGATGAGCGCCCGGTAATGTTCTTCCCTGGCCCGAAGCGTTTCTTCGGCCCTGCGCAGTACCGTAATGTCTTCAATCACCGCGAGCAGGAACTTACCCTCGCTCCGCCCGGCCGGTATGCACATGCAGCGCTTCTTGATCAGGAGCGTCCGCGTGGCGCCGTCCGCGGTGGTGGTCTGCTCTTCGACACGGTGCTCCTCGCCTGTCGAAAGCACGGCGCGGTCAATTGAGACGACCCTGTCGGCCTCCGCCGTGGGCAGAAAGTCGTGATCCGTGCGCCCGAGAAGCTCATCGCAGCGTCGGCCGAGGAGCTCGCACCCCGCGCTGTTCACGAAAACAAACCGCAGACGATCGTCCTTGACGATCACCGGTTCGGTGATGCCGTCCATCAGACACTGGAAGAAGTCATGAGACTTCTTGGATGAACGTTCTGGAAGCGGAGCGTTCATGTGACCGACTCTTTACTGATTGCGACAGGCCATCCCGCTGTGGTGGAGTCCCCGCATGGTTGTGCAACCTTCGTTAACTATTCTCGATCGCAAGTGGTTCCCAGAAGGCTGTCGTTATAGTTAACGAATTATGTATTCGGTCTGGGCGGTTCGCGATGACCCGGGGTATTCGACGGGCGGGCCGGAAGAGGTGCGATTATCTCACGCGGCTATTTCTCTCCCATGGCGACTATAAGTCGATCCAGTCTCATTGCATCGGGTCGACTCAATGGCTCCGCCACTTGGTGCCGGTATACTTGCTTGTCGGGAATGCTCCGCTACATGGGTAGGCATGGACATTGAGGAGAGCGCAGTCTCAGCGAATGGGGTTGGCCCATCCACACCGATGCAGCTTCAGTCACAGGATCCCTCCATCATGGCTGAAGTTGCGCGCCTTCTCGCGGGTCGCACGCGTGATATCCGCCTCAAAGGTGAGCTTCGCCGCCTATTCCAAGAGCGCTCCTGGCCGCGAACGGCCAAGGTCATTCGTGCCTGGATGACATGGGTGGCCTTGTTGGATGTGCTGACGTTGGGCCTCAACGCTATCCTGCTTCCAAAGGTGATCGTCCTGCCGATGCTCGCGCCCGCCTGCATCCTCCCGCCCGCCGCTCTCGCCACCGCCTTCGTCTGGCGAAAACCGCGAGCGATCGGGCTCCAGAGGGCCTCGATCATCGCCGGCCTGTTTTTCATCCTCCTGTCGGTTGCTCTGGTGGGCGTGAGCGCGGGTGGCGAGTTCCACGAAAGACACTTGAACATCATGCTGTTCGTGGCCATTACGGCCATTATCATCTTCAGCATTCCGCTGACCTGGACCGTAACGGTCGCCGCTATGGCGCTCGGTCTCTACCTTTTCTTTCAGTTGCTGAACCCAAGCTTGGAGACGGGAAGTGCCGTAGCTGCGGCGTTATTTTTTGCCAGCGGCATCATTGCTACTGTCGTTGCGCGACGCACCATGACGATCTTAGCGCAAAAGGGTTTTCTTCTTGAGCTGCGAGACCGCAGCCGTGTCGCAGAACTTGCCGACGCCAATGCTCGGCTGGAGCGCCTCGCGAGAACCGATCCCCTCACTGGAATCGCCAACCGACGCTGGATGATGGAAACGCTCAATCATCTCTGGAGCGCCGGTATGGATAGCCGCGGCTGCGCCATGCTGATGTGTGATATCGACGAGTTCAAAAAGCTGAATGACCATCTCGGGCATGCGGAGGGCGACCGCTGCCTCGTGAAGGTTGCCGGCATAATTCAAAGCAGCGTGAAACGAGATCGCGATCATGTGGCCCGTTACGGCGGTGAAGAGTTCCTCATCGTTCTTCCGGGTGTCGACGAGGGAGAGGCCATCTGCATGGCCGAACGGATCCGCAGGAGCGTCGAAGCCGCCTCTCTTCCGAACCCGGCGTCCCGCATCTCGCCCTACGTCACCCTCAGCATCGGTGTGGCGACTCAGTCGTCAGATGAGAAGATCGTTTCGCCGGAGCAGCTTCAGAACCAGGCTGATGCGGCACTTTATCTTGCCAAGCAAGCGGGTCGAAATCGAGTGGTCCTACACAATCCAGATCGGATTCGTCAGTGACCCAATGTGGAAGGCTCAACCGAACGGACTCCCGCTCAGTGACGAATCCGCGACTTTATACCGGGCTTGACCTGCTCGATGAGGGAATCGGTCGGGCGTTGATAGATGTCCTTGATGTGCATCAGCCGTCTCCCCCTGGTTGACGGCTAGAGACAATAGCTGCTGGAGCTGATGCCCCCGAAGGGCCGGAACGGCCACGAGGTAGCGATGGCTCGCTCCGCCGCGCGCAGATCACCTCGACGATCGAGGGGGCGGCTGCCGCGGCTACCCGCGCCCTATTTGACACCGGAAAGGGCAAAGACTTCGATCGGCTCGTCCAGTCCCCTCAAGGCGTAGGAACCGAGATCCTCCAGTTGCGCCGCGCATCCGGCCTTTTCGACGAAGGCTCTTGAAAGGAGAACCGGGCGCTTGAGTTCCTTGGTCAGGCTTTCGAGGCGGGAGGCGATGTTGACGGCCGGGCCGATGACGGTGAAATCGAGGCGCTTGCGCGAGCCGATATTGCCGTACATCACGTCGCCGACATGGACGCCGATGCCGTAGCCGAGCGGATCGTGACCTTTGAGCAGGTTCGCCTCGTTGAGCCTGGAAAGCGCGGCCTGCGCTTCGTCGATGGCTGCGAGCAGTTGGCCGCAGGCGCAAGGGTCGGTGAGCGGGAAGATCGCCAGCAATCCATCGCCCATGAATTTCAGAATCTCCCCGCCATGCCGCTCGATCGGCTCGGACATCGCGTCGAAATACTCGTTTAGGAGCTCGATGACGTCGTCGCGCGGCCAGAGGTCCGACAATTTCGTGAAGTCGCGCAGATCGCAGATCAGTATCGCCGCACCCACCGTTACGCCGCTGCCGCGGGTCGTCGCCCCCGCCAGAATCTGTTCGCTCGCATGCGGTCCGACATAGGTTTCGAGGAGAGTGCGGGCGAGACGGTTCTTCAGCCTGATCTCGCTGACGAGCGCCAGCGCGGGCATAATATCCGAAAAGAACGCGATGTCGTCGGCGTCGAAGCCGCCCGGCCTGTCGCTTGCAAAAGTGATCGCGTGGCGCTTGCCCAGCGTATGGTGGAGCGGCCAGATCATGTAGTCGGTGAGACCGTCAGCTCGCAGCTGATCGTAAAGCGGGTAATCCGGACCGTCGGCTGTCGGGTCGTCCAGGTGCCGGCGCACCTCGTCCGCGCCATTGTTGAATTCGCGCAAGGGGCTGTTCAGATATCGGGAGCTGTCTTCTTCACCATATTCGTAAGTATCGATCTCCGCTTCTGCTAGTCCTTTCCGCCACAGGATCCGTGCGCCAATCCACTGCGGATGGTGGATCCTGAAATGGAGGGTCGCGCGGGCGACGGGCACTCCCGCCTCCGACAATCTCCGGCACAGCTCCACGAAGATGTTGTCGATGAAGCGCTCTTCTCGCGTCTCGTTGATGAGCCAGTCGAGAACTTTCCGCCTTTGGGCGGGCCATAGTCCGCCGCCCTCGCGAGGGGAATCCAACCGCGCCTCAGGTAAGGTCTGCATTGCTATCTCCCTTTGGCCGGGTTTCCTCTCGGCTACCGATCAAAATGCTAATGATTGCTGCGCCGGCTCCGCCGGACCGAGGTGAACGCCTTCCAATTCGAGCATGCGCAGCTTCGTCGAGGCGCCGCCCGGTGCGGAAAAACCGCCGACCTTGCCGCCGGCCGCCAGCACGCGGTGACACGGGATGATCAGCGCGACCGGATTCTTTGCCATTGCCTGGCCAACATCGCGCGCTGCCTCCGGCCCGGCGCCGAGCACCTTGGCCAGGACGCCATAGGTCGTGGTGCCTCCCCAGGGGATCATTCGCGTCGCCGTGTAGATCTGCTTGAACAAGGCGTCTTGCTCTTCGAGATCGAGCTCGAAATCGGAAAAATCCGTCTCCTCGCCCTCGAAATAGCGCTTCACCGCGGCGACGGCTTCCGCCACCGCGAGCGGCGGCTCCTGTGGTTCGGCACCGGGGACTCGTCGCAGCAGAAGGCGCTCGGTCGCCTCAGCACTTTTCGTAGGCAATTGCAAGCGTGCGATACCGCGCTCGGTCCAGGCGATGCCGCAGAAGCCGGCCGCAGTTTCGAAGATCAGATACTGGTGTGCTGTCTGGCCCATCGCCGCAGCCTCCGGAGATTCACGTTTCCATGAAAATCGTGCGGCCGGGCTGCGAATTCAACCCGTTTCTTGGGGTTTAGCTACGCGTGTGTTCGACAGCTATCCCAGCGCCTGGGCGACCAGGGCATAGATAATGGGCGTTTCGCCGCCAGTTTCTTCAACCAACCAGGGTCGCCCGAGCGACATACTGGTCACCGTGTCATAGACCGGAAGCCCCGCCTGCGCGACAAATTCGGCGAATGCGCCGCTCTTCTGGCGGGTGTCGAGACGGAGGAAGGTCCCCGCATGATCGACGACGTGCGGTCTCGTCACCGCAATCGCGTCATCGTCGTTGGCGGCGACGAGCGGACCGATCAAATGGCCGCGCCCGAAGCGGCGACATAGCGAAAAGGCAACGATCCGCTCGCCGCGGACAAGCGCCACGCCTTTCGACACTTCGAGCAGGCGCGCCAGCACATGGGAACGGTCGGCACGGTAGGCGGCGCGATCGAGAGCGGCGATCTCATCGAGGTCGTCGCTCGTCAGCGCGCGCAATCTGGCTCCCGGGGGCAGTAAACCCTGCGGCGGTGCGACCGCCTCGCCGTTACATTGATAGACGGTTCGCTCGGCGACGAAGCCGAGCGACGCATAGAGTCGCCGCGCCAAGCGGGTCGCATTGAGGCCAATTGCCCGCGAGCTGGTCTGTGCCAGCACGTGGTTCATCATCCATTGTCCGGCACCGAGCATCTGCAGGCGCGGAGAGGTGATGACCATGCCGATATTGGTAAAATCCGGGGCGTAGTTGAACCACATCGCAGAGCCGAGAACCCGGCCGATCGCATCGCGCGCGACGATACCTTTGCCAAGCTCGAGGACGATCTGCCAATCCTCCGCCCTATGCGGCCAGCCAACGGACATGGACAAGGCATGGAGCGCGTCGAGATCTGCTTCGGCAATATCGGCAATGGTCAGTTCGAAGGAATCCAACCGTTTCGAATTGGTTCTTTCCATGTTTGTCCTGCCCCTCGGAGGCACCGGCTCGACATCTGCAATACGGGAACTCGGGCCGTCAGGGCGAGGTCCCGCTTCAGTTGTAGCCGTTTACGCGCAACACAAAACGCTTCAGATCAGTCGCAATTCGGAACTTTCCACCGAAGGCTCAGGTCATTCGGCAAGCAGTTCACTGCCCCGGCCCTATCCTGATGCGAGAAAGCGCCACGGCTTCGGCATCGGTGGCCGGGAGGCGCGCAGCCGGCATGTTGTGAGTGAAAATGAAAACATCGGAAGAGATCCTCGCCCGCCTCGTATCTTTTCCCTCCGTGGTCGGAACGGCGAACCACGAGATCGTCGAGTGGATTCGCGCCTACCTCATGGAGTTCGGAGCCAGGGTGAGCGTGCTACCAGGCCCGGAAGGCGATCGCTCGAATCTCTTTGCCACCATCGGCCCAGCCGAACGGCCGGGCATCATCCTGTCAGGACATATGGACGTGGTGCCCGCCGCCGAGCCGACCTGGACGAGCGACCCGTTCATCCAGCGGCGCGAAGGCGAGCGGCTCTATGGCCGTGGAACGAGCGACATGAAAGGCTTTCTGGCATGCGCTCTCGCCGCGCTGCCAGCAATCGCCTCCTCACCGCTTTCCCGGCCTCTTCACCTTGCCTTCTCCTATGACGAGGAAGCCGGCTGCCGCGGCGTTCCGCACCTCATTTCACACCTGCCGGATCTCTGTGCCAAGCCGGAGGGCTGCATCGTCGGGGAGCCGAGCGGCCTGCGCGCCATTCGTGCCCACAAGGGTAAAGCCGCTGCCCGAATCGAGCTCATCGGCCGCGCCGGCCACTCCTCGCGGCCCGACCTCGGGCTGAATGCCATCCATGCCATGGCGGAGATCGTTGCCGAGGCAGTTCGTTCGGCCGAAGCTTTGACCGAGGGCCCGTTCGACAACAATTTCGAGCCGCCCTACTCGTCGCTGCAGGTCGGCACCATTGCCGGTGGACAGGCGGTGAACATCATCCCCGACCGCTGCACGATCGAGCTCGAGGCGCGCGCCGTGGCCGGCGTCGATCCGGCCCGGCTTCTTGCCGGCATCGAGGCCAAACTCGAAGGTCTGACCGAACGGGGCTTCAAGATGCGCTGGGAAGTCTTGAGCGCCTATCCGGCGCTGTCTCTCAGGGACGATGCACCGCTTGCCGTTCTGTTGCGCGATCTGACCGGACAGGAGCCTCTCCCCGCCGTCAGCTACGGGACGGAAGCGGGTCTCTATCAGGCGGCCGGCATCGACGCGATCATCTGCGGCCCGGGGGACATCGCGCGTGCCCACAAGCCGGACGAGTATATCGAGATCGGCGAACTCGCGGCCTGCCGGAACATGATTGAGGCGCTCGGGCAAAGGCTGCGCGCCTAGCCACCGCTTATCCGGCAAGGCGGGAGCCGCCGATAAATCAGTGCCATATGCCGTGGCGCAGGCACGCTTCGGAGCATTCTACCGGCGCATCGAGACGACGATGGCCTTGAAACCAATGGGGAAGATTATGGCTTTTCTGTTCAATTCCGATGCCGAACGGGCAAAGATCTTTGGAGCCGAATTCGCCCGCGAGCTTCCCTCCCTTCCCTTCGTGGCAGACGCCGGCGGGGTCGATCCCGCCGCGGTCCGCTATCTGCTGACATGGACCGCGCCACCGGACCTCGAGCGCTACGTCAATCTCGAGGTTTTGTTTTCGATCGGCGCCGGCGTCGATCAGTTTGCCCTCGACCGCCTGCCGAAGAACGTCAAGCTCGTTCGGATGATCGAGGACGGCATCACCCGCATGATGCAGGAATATGTGACGCTCGCTGTCCTCGCACTGCATCGCGACCTTCCCGGCTATCTCGGCCAGCAGGGCGCCGGCGAATGGCGGATGCGGCCGGTCCGGCAGGCATCGGAGCGGCGGGTCGGTGTGCTCGGGCTCGGAAATCTCGGTCAGGCGGTATTGGACCGCCTCAGTCCCTTCGGCTTTCCGCTCTCGGGCTGGAGCCGGTCGCCGCGCGAGATCCCCGGGGTCGCCTGTCACCATGGCGAAGCCGCTCTCACCGACTTTCTTGCCACCCAGGACATCCTGATCTGCCTCTTGCCGCTCACTGTCGAGACGCGCGGCATTCTCAATGCTTCGCTCTTCTCGAAACTCCCGAGCGGCGCCGGCCTCGTGCATGTCGGGCGCGGACCGCAACTTGATACGGACGCGCTTGTCGCTGCACTGGACAACGACCAGCTTGTCGGCGCCGTCCTTGACGTCACCGATCCCGAACCGCTGCCGGCGGACCATCCTTTGTGGCGTCACCCTAAAGTGATCATCACTCCGCATATCGCCAGCGTCACTCAGCCGGAGACCGCGGCAAGAACCGTCATCGCCAATATTAGGCGCCATGAGGCCGGCCTCGACCTTATCGGCCTCGTCGACCGCGACCGAGGTTATTGAATCCATCACAACCCGAAAGCACAACCATGTCTCTTCTGAAGACCATCGACACTGACCCGCAATTCGAGCCGAAGCGGTCGAACCCGACGCCCGAGCGGCTGATTTCCGGCAATCCCTCGTTCAAGACCTGGGCCCAGGACGTCGCTCGCGACGGCATGATCAACACCGGAGTCTGGGAAGCAACACCGGGCGAGACCCGCTCGATCAAGGGCGGAACGTTCGAGTTCTGCCATATCCTCGAAGGCGTGGTCGAATTGACTGAAGAGGGCGGCGTCGCACCCGTCACCTATCGCGCCGGCGACAGCTTCGTGATGAAGCCCGGCTTCAAGGGTGTTTGGCGGACAATCGAGACCGTCCGCAAGATCTACTTGACCGTCGGCTGATGGTGACACTTCGGGATCTCCCGGTCTACGAGATGGAGCGGGACGGCTATAGGCTCAGCACCGACCGGAGCCGTCTCGATCTCGTTTACAGCTACCGGCGGGGGAATCCTATTGAGTCTGCGGCCACGACCGCGTCTTGTTCGAGCGTGCGCTCGAAAGCTCCTTCCCGGTGGCGATCTACGCGCCGGACGAAAGCCTCGCCACGTTTGCGCGGGTGGTGACTGACCTGTCGGTCTTCGCCTTTCTCCGCGACGTCTTCACCCTGCCCGCCCATCGCGGGCGGGGACACATCTGGCTTGCCGCGCCGACCCCCTGCGCAGCGAATTCCTTTGCGAAGTCCCGATGGTCGCGGTGATGCGCGCCGACGAACCGCTCGCGAGGAAACGCGAGAGCACGCCCGACGACCGCGACCGCAAAGCCCTCATCTCCTACGGCTCGCACGCCGAGATCGGCATGGCAGTCGACTCTGCCCTTGCGGACGCCGGTCGGCAGCGGAATGTCGCCGTACAGATCGCTTCCTCCGTCGGCGCCCGCGCCGCTGATGCGCAAGAGCCTCGGAATAGCGCTCGTCGACGGTCTCGTTGCCTGACGCGATCTCGAGGGACTGGTTGCCCGCCCGTTCCTTCCGCGCATCACGATGCAGGCGGTCGCAGCGACAAACGACGCTCGTCCCGCTTCCCGCTTCGTCCAGCCATTCCTCGCCTGCCTGAGGGCCGTTCTGGACGACCAAAGATTGCGCTGAAAGGCTCGCCCGAAACAGGATATTCCATCACCGTCTCGGCACAGTCGACCGAAACTGCCGGTGAGCAGCCGCTAGTCTTGCTCCGACGGCAAGGAGCAGCGATGACCCTCACTTTCAATCCAGATACGTTCGAACTCCCCTCCGGCCATTTCATCGGCGGCCGCTACGTGCCGGCGTCCGGCCGGCTCGCCATGCACCGCCCTTCCGATGGCGCCGCTTTCGCCGAGTGCCCCGTGGCGGGCGAAGACCTGGTCGATCGGGCAGTCGCGAACGCGAGACAGGCGCTCAAGGAGAGCGGCTGGTCGGGCCTGCGCCCGCGCGAACGGACCCGGGCTCTCTCCCGCTGGGCCGACCTCATCGAAGCGGAGGCGGAGACGCTTGCGCGCTTCGAAGCGGTCGCCTCCACCCGCCCCATCGGTCACCTCATTGAGGGCGATATCGCCATCACCGCAGAGCAGATCCGCTTCTTCGCCGAGTTTGCCGACAAGGAAGGCGGCGATCTGGTGCCGACCGATGACGACAATCTCGGCATGATCATGACCGAGCCCTATGGTGTCGTTGGCGCAATCACGCCCTGGAACTTCCCGGTCTCGATGGCAGGCTGGAAGCTCGGGCCGGCGCTTGCCGCCGGCAATGCGGTCGTGCTGAAACCATCCGAGATGACGCCTTTCTCGACGCTCTATCTCGCCGAGCTTGCGGTGCGCGCCGGCCTTCCAGCCGGGCTCGTCAATGTCGTGCTCGGCGATGGGCCTACGACGGGAAGCGCCATTACCGGTCATCCGGGCATCGGCAAGGTGAGCTTCACCGGTTCGACGTCCGCCGGGGCGGCGATCATGCAAAACGTCGCCCGCACGGGCATCAAGCCGATGACGCTCGAGCTCGGCGGAAAAAGCCCGCAGCTCGTCTTCGCGGATGCGGATCTCGACCGCGCGGCGCAAGCGATTGCCCGCAACATTCTCGCCAATGCCGGCCAGGCCTGCGTCGCCGGCTCTCGCGTAATTGTCGACCGTAAAGTCGCCGCTGCATTGACCGAAGCAATGGTCGCGCACATGCGCGCAATAATCCCCGGCCCGACCTGGGACGAGACCAGCCAATATTCGCCGATCATCTCCGAGCGCCAGATCGGCCGGATCGATTCGATTATCCAGTCATCGCTCGACGCTGGCGGCGAGTGCCTGATCGGCGGCAAGCGTCTCGACCGGGAGGGTTATTTCTATGCGCCGACGCTGATCGCCGGCGTCGACCAGTCCTCTCCGGCCGTGACCGAGGAAATCTTCGGCCCGGTGCTGACGCTGCAGACCTTCGACGACGAGGAGGAGGCTTTGGCGCTCGCAGACCATCCGACCTACGGCCTCGCCGCCGGCGTTTTCACCCGGGACCTGTCACGCGCCGTCCGGATGACGCGGCGGCTCGAGGCAGGAACCGTCTGGGTAAACCGCTACGGCCGCTCGCGCGACCACATTCTTCCGACCGGCGGTTACAAGAGTTCCGGCATCGGCAAGGATCTGGGTCGCGAGGCCTATCTCGCCAACCGCCGCAGCAAGAGCGTGCTGATCAACCTCTGAGTGATAAGGACGGACATGGAGACCTATTCGATCGCGCTGATCCCAGGAGACGGCATCGGCCAAGACGTGACGGCGGCCGCCTGGCAGGTGTTGGAGAAAGTCTCCGCACAGTCGAGCTTCGCGTTGAAGGCCACGACCTTTCCGTGGTCCTGTGCCTACTACAAAGAGACCGGAGCGATGATGCCGTCCGACGGAATCGCCACGCTGCGCGGTTTCGACGCCATCCTGCTCGGCGCGGTCGGCTGGCCGGCCGAGGTTCCCGACTCGGTTTCGCTGCACGGGCTGCTGCTGCCGATCCGCAAGGCCTTCGTGCAATATGCCAATATCCGTCCGCATCGCCTTCTTCCCGGCGTCGAAGGACCGCTGAAGGCGCGTGCCTTCGACATCCTCTGCATCCGCGAGAACACCGAGGGTGAATATTCAGGTGCCGGCGGCCGCGTCCATCAGGGCACGGCGGACGAAGTCGCCGTCGAGACGTCGATCTTCACCCGAACCGGCGTCGAGCGCATCCTCCGCTTCGGTTTCGAACAGGCCCGCGCCCGCCGTGGCAAGCTCGCCTCGGTGACAAAGTCGAACGCGCAGAAATACTCCATGGTCTTCTGGGACGAAATCACCGAACAGCTGGCCGCCGAGTATCCGGATGTCGCTGTTACCAGCTACCACATCGACGCGATGGCCGCCCGCATGGTCATGGCGCCGGAAAGCCTCGACGTCGTCGTCGCCTCCAATCTCTTCGGCGACATCCTGACCGACCTTGGTGCCGCCATTCAGGGTGGCCTCGGCTTTGCCGCCTCCGCCAACATCAATCCCGATCGCAGCGCTCCTTCGATGTTCGAACCGGTGCACGGATCGGCGCCGGACATCGCCCATCTCGACGTCGCCAACCCGATCGCGGCCATCTGGTCGGCCGCGATGATGCTCGAGCATCTCGGCGAGTCGGCCGCGGGGGAGCGGATCATGGCGGCAATCGCCGCCGCCACCTCTGCCGGGATCGGCATAGTGCCCGGCAGAGATAGGACGGAAACCATCACAGCCGCGGTTTTAGCCGCGCTCGATTGATCGTCAGAGGAACAACAATGCTGAAATTGAATGACAAGGATCTTTTCCGGCAATCGGGCCTGATCGACGGGGCGTGGGTCGGTGCTGCCTCCGGGAAGGTCGCCGAGGTGATCGACCCGGCGGCGCAAGCTGCCCTCGGCACCGTTCCGGACATGGGGACGGCGGAGACCCGTGCCGCCATCGATGCCGCCGCTGCCGCGTTCGGACCGTGGAAGAAGAAGACGCATGCCGAGCGCGCCGCTCTGCTCGAGCGCTGGCACGCGTTGATGGTCGAAAATCTCGAGGACCTGGCGCTGCTGTTGACGATGGAACAGGGCAAGCCGCTCGACGAAGCGCGCGGCGAGATCCGCTATGGCGCCGCCTTCGTCAAATGGTTCGCGGAGGAAGCCCGCCGCATCGGCGGCCATACCATCCCCTCGCCGACCGCGGATCGCCGCATCGTCGTGCTCAAGGAGGCGGTCGGCGTCTGCGCCATCGTCACGCCGTGGAACTTCCCGAATGCGATGATCACCCGCAAGGTCGCCCCGGCGCTCGCCGCCGGCTGCACCGTGGTCATCAAGCCCTCGGAATTCACGCCATTTTCGGCGCTCGCTCTCGGTGTGCTTGCCGAGCGCGCCGGCATCCCGGCAGGCGTCGTCAATATCGTCACTGGAATGCCGACAGAGATCGGCAACGAGTTCATGGCGAACGAGACGGTGCGCAAGATCTCCTTCACCGGCTCGACGCGGGTCGGCTCGTTGCTGATGCGCGGCGCCGCCGATAGCGTTAAGCGGCTCTCCCTCGAACTCGGCGGCAATGCCCCCTTCATCGTCTTTGACGACGCCGATCTCGATCTCGCGGTCGAGGGCGCGATCGCCTCCAAATTCCGCAACGGCGGCCAGACCTGCGTCTGCGCCAATCGTATCCTGGTGCAGGCGGGCGTTTACGACGCCTTCGCGGAGAAGCTCGGCGCCCGTGTCAACGCCATGAAGGTCGGCCCGGGAACGGAACCCGGCAACGCCATCGGCCCGATGATCAACGCTGCGGCCATCGAGAAGATCAACCGCCATGTCGAGGATGCGCTTGCCAAGGGCGCGAAGGTCGCGGCGCGCGGTAGATCGCTGCCGGAGGGGCGGCAATACACGGCTCCGCTGGTGCTCACCGGCGCCACCTCGGACATGCTGCTCGCCAGCGAAGAGACTTTCGGTCCCGTCGCCCCGCTCTTCCGTTTCGAGACCGAAGAAGAGGCCATCGCCATCGCCAACGGCACGCCCTTCGGGCTCGCCGCCTATTTCTACACCGAGAGCCTGAAGCGCTCCTGGCGCGTCGCCGAAGCGCTTGAATTCGGCATGGTCGGCCTCAATACAGGCGCCATTTCCACGGAAGTCGCGCCCTTCGGCGGCGTCAAGCAATCCGGCCTCGGCCGCGAGGGCGCCCAATGCGGCATCGAGGAATATCTCGAACTGAAAAGCTTCCACATCGGCGGGCTGAGCTAAGCACGCCAGACGCCAGTGGCCAGTGCGAAGGGTGACCATTCGGCTAAATCGTAGCGGATCGGCAGCGCGTCGGCCCGCCAAACGATCCGGCGCGGCTGGAAACGCCAGTAGCGTTCCGCGCCTTCCAGGGGCCCGTCCTCTGGTTGGCCGCACAAGAGCTCGGCCGCGCCAGTCATCTGGAGGAGGACACCCGTCGCAAAGTCCGGGAAGACAAGCCCGGCTCGCGGATTGACCACGATGTTGCCTAGCGTGTTGAAGAAACGGTTGCCGACGAAATCCGGGATTGTCAGCCAACCGTCTTCACCGACATGCACGAATGCAGCTCTGCCGCCGCGATGAGAGACATCCACTTGCCGCCCGCTCGACAGGTCGGCATAGGTGGCGACGAAAAATGTATCCGCTTGCCCGACAAGGGCGCCCGCAACATCGTCAAGCTCCGAGCTCACTCTGGGTGGCACGGACGGCGGCTGCGACGGATCGCGGATGAAGCGGACATGCCGGAGCTGAATATATTTGGGGCAGTTGCCGAAGCTCTGGGCGACGCTGATATCAAATCCCTTGGCGTGGCGGTTGAGAGTTCCGTTCAGCCGGTTGCGGCGGCGCGTGCCGAGATCGATACCGAGGAGGGCGATCGCGGCGCCATCGTTCATGCCCGACTCGGCGGGGTCCGCCGGTTCTCTGCCGAGCTCGACCGTGAGCCGATGGGCGTTGGGCGCATGGAGAAAGGCAGGACGGGCGGCCCTGAGTGTCGCCCAGATGTCGCCATCCTGGTCCACCGCCCCCAGCACCACCATCGGCAGCAGAGGATAAAACTCGCGGTGCTGGTCGATCAGATGGTCACGCATGACGCGGTGCCCGACCTCTTCCATGCGTGCCTCCACGCCCAGTTGCCGCTGGAGCGCCATCTCGCCCTCATGCCAGGGCGAGGCGGACAGGATGGGGCTCTCCATAACCTTGCCTCCTCAGGCCGCCAAACCCACCGGGGTCTTCTGGAAGTCGACAAAGCCCGGTAGCGCCTCAAGGCGCTCGAGCCAGGCGCGGATGTTCGAGTATCGCTGAAGATCAACGTCGCCTTCCGGCGCTCGTGCCACATAGCTGTAGAGCGCGACATCGGCGATGGTCGGCCGGTCGGCGGCAATCCAGCGCCTTCCCTCGAGCGCGGCCTCGATCAACGTCAGGATGGAATGGGAGCGAGGGATGACCTCTTCCGGCCGGTAGGGCGCCTTGAACACGTTGATGAGGCGCGCCTGCGCCGGACCGTGGGCGATCTGGCCCGCGGCGACCGACAGCCAGCGCTGGACAACGGCCGCGCCTTGGGGGTCTTCCGGAAGCCAATCCGTGCGCCCCATCTTCTTGGCGAGATAGACGAGAATGGCGTTCGAATCGCAGATGACCGTGCCGTCGTCATCGAGCACCGGGACCTGCCCGAACGGGTTGAGCTTCAGAAACTGCTCCTCCTTGTGCTTTTTCTCGGCCAGATCGACGAGCACGAGCTCATGCTCGAGACCGAGGAGCGAGAGAAAAAGCCGGGCACGATGAGCGTGGCCGGAGAGCGGATGATAGTAGAGTTGCATTCTTGCCTCCTGTAGAAGAAAGGAGATCACAGAATGATTATTAGACACAGAGTTGATAAGCTCGATCGAAAACACTAGACCATTTCACCAAGTGAAATAATTCCTGTGAGGGCAGGAACGCGATGGATCGCTGGCAGGCGATGCGCATCTTCGTGCAGGTGGTGGAAAGCGGCGGCTTCGCCCCTGCCGCCAAGGTGCTGCACATGAGCCCGCCATCCGTGACCCGGGCGATTGCAAAGCTCGAGGATCAGATCGGCACGCGGCTCCTGGTCCGCACGACCCGTTCTCTGAAGTTGACTGCTGCCGGCGAAGGCTATGTCGCCGATTGCCGGCGAATCCTCGTGGAGATTGCGGAGGCGGAGGCCAATGCCGCGGGCAGCTTTATTCACCCGGCGGGCGTGCTCACGGTTACCGCGCCTGCGCTTTTCGGGCGCATCCATGTACTCCCCGTCATCCTTGAATTTCTCAATTTCTACCCTGCCATGCAGGTGAAAACCGTTTTTGTCGACCGCGTGACCAATCTGGTCGAGGAGGGCCTGGATGTCGCGATCCGCATCGCGGCGCTCCCCGCCTCCGGCCTCATCGCGCGCCGCATCGGCTCGATCAGGCAAGTGCTTTGCGCGTCCCCGGGCTATTTCGAAAGCTTCGACGAGCCCGAGAGCCCTCAGGACCTCGCTCATCACCGCATCATCGGGCGCGATGGGCTCTTCGGTCATTCGGAATGGCTTTTCGGACGTGATAGCAGCATTCGCGTTCCGATCAGTCCGCGCCTCATCTGCAATACCAACGACTCGGCCATCGCCGCTGCGGTCGCTGGATGGGGATTGTCCCGGTTCCAATCATACCAGGTGGCGCCGGAGATAGAGGCGGGTCGCCTGAAGATCGTGCTGGCCGACTACGAGCGCGAGCCGGTGCCGATCCACATCGTGCATGCGGAAGGGCGCATGGTCTCGGCTCGCGTGCGCGCATTCGTCGATTTTGCGGCCGAACGCTTTCGCCGGAGCCCCGGAATGCATGCTGAGCTTGGGGAAGGCGGGTAAAAAACCGCGTCACTGTCCAGTGAGCTACTGAATCCTATCGAGCATCTTGTAATACATACCGACCAACGGCAGGAACCACGGTTTTCCGAAATGTCCGGGCACGGCCGGCCAGCCGAGATCCTTGACCGGATTGCGATCAGCCCTGCCGAGAATGGCATCGGCGATCAGCATCCCCATATGGGTCGACATCTGCGCCCCGTGACCCGAATAGCCCATGGCGTACCAGAGGCCGTCGGTGAAGCCCGCCCGCGGAAAACGATCCTTGGTCATGTCGACCAGGCCGCCCCAGCAGTAATCGATTTCGATCTTGGCGAGTTGCGGGAAAATCTCTGCGAGACTGGCGCGCAGGATAGCGCCGCTCTTTTCGTCCGAGGCCTGGTCCGATGTTGCCGAAAACCGCGCCCGGCCGCCGAAGATCAGGCGATTGTCGGGTGACAGCCGGAAATAGTTGCCGATGTTGAGAGAGGTCACGCAGGTGCGGTTGCCGGGCATGGTTGCGGCGATCTCGGCGTCGCTGAGCGCCCGGGTCGCGATGATGAAACTGCCGACTGGGACGATACGACGGCGGAAATAGCCGAAGGCGCCGGTCGTGTAGGCGCCGGTCGCCAGCAGCACGGTGTCCGCCGTCACGCGGCCGCGCGGCGTCGTCAATTCCTGCTTGCCGGACAACTGGCGCCGGCTCGTCACCGGCGTGTTCTCGGCGACGGTCGCCCCATGACGGACGGCCGCATCGGCCAGGCCGACCACGAAGCGGCCCATATGCATCATGGCGCTCTTTTTTGAGAGCATTGCGCCGTGGAACGAGGCCGAGCCGATCTCGCTCTTCAGGTCGTTTGCCGTCAGGAGCGCCGTGTCCGGATCGATCTCGCGGTTCACCACCTCGAAGTTCCGGGCGATCGCCTCGAAATGTGCCGGCTTCGAGGCAAGCTTCAGCTTGCCCGCCCGCCTGAAGCTGCAGTCGATCCCCTCCTCCGCCACGATGCGTTCGATCGTGTCGATGGACGCGTCAAAGGCGCGGTAGAGCGCCGCAGCCCGCTCCGGCCCGAGTTCCGCCTTGGCGGCGACGAAGCTGTGCGCGATGCCGTTGTTGAGATGACCCCCATTGCGGCCGGACGCGCCCGATCCGACCGCGTTCGCCTCCAGAACGATCACCTTCGCGCCGGCTTTTGCGAGCTGCCGTGCAGCCCCGAGGCCCGTGAAGCCTCCACCGATGACGGCGACGTCATAGTGGTTCTCGACCGGTGCGCGGCTGCCCATTTCAAATGGGCGAGCCGTGTCGTGCCAGTAGGACTTGAACTGCATGGCCATCTCCTGTCAGAGCCCGACGACGCCGGGCAGGCCGGAAATATCCTTGATTTCCGTATATCCATAGAAGGGATTTGCCGGCTCGTGGCCGCGGTTGACCCAGACCTTGTTCTTGATGCCGAGATCGTGCGCCGACATCAGGTCGTAGCGGAACGAGGAGGAGCAGTGGAGAATGTCCTCCGGGCCGCAGCCCAGCATGTCGAACATATATTCGAAGGCCTTGAAGCGCGGCTTGTAGGCCTGCGCCTGTTCGGCCGTGTAGACCGCATGGAAGGGCGCGCCCAGCTTCTCGACATTCGACATGATCTGCGAATTCATCGCGTTCGACAGGATGACCAGCGGTATCTCCTTGGCGACTTTGGCAAGTCCGGCCGGCACGTCCGCATGCGGGCCCCAGGTCGGCACGCGCCCATAGACCACACGGGCGGCTTCGTCGCGGAATTTTATGCCGTTGCGCTTGCAGGTGCGTTCCAGCGAATTGTGCACCACTTCCGCATAGGGCTTCCAGTCGCCCATGATCTCGTCGAGACGATAGGCAGCAAAATTCTTGATGAACTCGGCCATGCGCGGTTCATCGAGCTGCTCACCGTAAAGGTCGCGCGCCGCTTCCGCCATCTGGAAATTGGTCAGAGTGCCGTAGCAGTCGAAGGTGATGTATTTCGGACGGAAGTTCGCCATGCGCATTCTCCTCTTCAATGACGTGACCCGGGTTTATCCGAAAAGGATCATAGGCGTGTCCCGTCCGCCGGCTTGCGCGATTTGGGCGCCGATCGAAGCAGATTGTACCGTATCCGCGGGCGGCTTTGGCAGATGGTTGTGTGCACTGCCCGCAGCGCTCGGGCTTGTTCCCACGCTCGAGACCCTTTTGCCGCCGCCCTGCCGGCATAAGATGCGGCGACCCGCTCACGTAAAGGTATAAGATACCGCCGCCGGCACCGCCTTCGGATGATCTGCCGGTCGGCCTTCCTTGAAACTTGCTGGAGGAAATCAAGGACCCTTCCATGCAGTTAAGTCAGATCGAACTTACGACCTTCGCCCCGGAGCATCTGGAGAGCGCCGTGCGCCTCTCCCGCCAGGCGGGCTGGCCGCACCGGCTGGAGGACTGGCAGATGGCGCTGGCGCTGAGTGAGGGCGTCGTCGCGCTCGAGGCCGGCCAGGTCGTCGGAACCACGCTGGCGACAGCCTATGGAAACGACTGCGTTACGATAAACATGGTGATCGTCGACGAGGCGATGCGCGGCCGTGGCCTGGGTCGCAGTCTAATGGATGCCGCCTTGCGGATCGCCGGCGACCGGCCGCTCCGGCTCGTGGCGACGGCGGAGGGTCAGCCGCTCTATGAAAAGCTCGGCTTCCGCGAGACCGGCACCGTGCTGCAGCACCAAGGTATCGCACGAGACTTGGCCGCGCCCTCGGAAACGGCGGCGGCGACCGCGCACGACATTGCCGCGATCGCCGCTCTTGACCGCATCGCTTTCGGGGCCGATCGCCGGGATCTGATCGCCTATCTCGCCACGGTCGGCGAGTTCGCCGTCATCCGCCGCAACGGCCGCATTGCCGGTTTCGCCGCCCTGCGCGCCTTCGGCCGTGGCGATGTCATCGGGCCCGTCGTTGCCGCAAATGTCGATGACGCCAAGGCGCTCGTCGTCCATTTCATTGCAATGCGAAGCGGACAATTCGTCCGGGTCGATACCACCGCCGAGACCGGGCTCTCCCCGTGGCTTTCTCACCAGGGGCTCGCCCATGTCGGCGGCGGCATCGCCATGGAAAGGCCGCTCCTTCCCCACGCCGCCGATCGCGCCGCCACCACCTTTGCCCTCGCCAATCAGGCGCTCGGCTGATCTGGAGATCTCGATGTACAGCAACTCCCTTATCGAACTCGACCGCGCCCATCTGGTCCACCCGGTGGCCTCCTATCGCAGCCACGAGCGCGCCGGGGTCCGCGTCCTCAGTTCCGCCCGGGGCGCAACCGTGACCGACGCCTCCGGGCACACGATGATTGACGGTTTCGCCGGGCTCTGGTGCGTCAATGCCGGCTACGGCCATGACAGCATCGTCGAGGCGGCGGCCCGGCAGATGCGCGAGCTACCCTATGCCACCGGCTATTTCGGGCTCGGCTCCGAACCGGCGATCCGGCTCGCCGCCGAATTGGCGGAACGGGCACCGGGCGACCTCAACCACGTCTATTTCACGCTCGGCGGATCGGACGCCGTCGACAGCACCATCCGCTTCATCCGCTACTATTACCATGCGCAGGGACGGCCGCAGAAGGACCAGTTCATCTCGGTCGAGCAGGGCTATCATGGCTCCTCGACCGTGGGTGCCGGCCTGACGGCGCTGCCCGCCTTCCACGCTGGGTTCGGGGTACCGTTCGACTGGCAGCACAAGATTCCATCGCACTACGCCTACCGCAACCCCGCCGGAAGCGAGCCGGCCGCGATCATCACCGCCTCGGTCGCGGCGCTGCGCGCCAAGGTCGAGGAACTCGGCGCCGACCGGGTGGCTGCCTTCTACGTCGAGCCGATCCAGGGCTCGGGTGGTGTGCTCGTGCCGCCACCGGGATGGATGAAGTCGATGGGGGACCTCTGCCGGGAGCTCGACGTCCTGTTCGTCGCCGACGAGGTCATCACCGGCTTCGGACGCACCGGTCCACTGTTTGCGTGTACCGATGAAGACATCGTTCCCGACCTGATGACGACCGCCAAGGGGCTCACATCGGGCTACGTGCCGATGGGCGCCGTCTTCCTCTCGGACAGGGTCTACGACACGATCGCCGACGGCGCCGGCGCGTCGGCGATCGGTCACGGCTACACCTATTCCGCCCATCCGGTCAGCGCCGCAGTCGGTCTGGAAGTGCTCCGGCTCTACGAGAGCGGGCTTTTGGAAAACGGCCGCAAGGCCGGCGAGCGGCTGATGGCGGGCTTGCGCGGCCTCGGCGATCATCCGCTGGTCGGCGATGTCCGCGGACGCGGCATGCTGGCAGCGATCGAGCTGGTCGTCGACAAGGAACGCAAGACGCCTTTGCCGGCCGCTGCCGATCCGGCGCGCCGTATATTCGACCGCGCCTGGGACAACGGCCTGATTATCCGCGCCTTCGGCAACGGCGTTCTCGGCTATGCCCCGCCTCTCTGCTGCACAGAGGCGGAAATCGATGCCATCGTCGAGCGGACACGGATGACGCTTGACGAAACTTTAGAGGACCCAGATGTCCGCGCGGCACTCGCCTGAAGCGGCGTTCTTCCCGGTCCGCGGGCGGGCATCTCCGGCGGATCGGCAGTTGGAACGGCGAAATACCGGTTTATCCTGATATTCGCAATTTTGTGCCGCCATCCTTCTCCCATTCAGAGAATCCGGCGAGCCGATACTGCCAAACTGGGTGAGCTAAGGGTGCGAGAATGCCGGGAAAGCAGGGGTTTAGCCCCCTGTGTCAAGCGCCAGCGGCCCATTGAAGACAGCATTTTCTTCTGCAAGCCAAGCGCGAATGACTTTCGTCGCGCTCAATCGAGGAAAAAGACTTGCCAAAGACCTTCGCGGATTTCAAATATCTCACCTTCGACGTGGTCGGCACGCTGATCGATTTCGAGGGCGGCATCAAGGAGTGCCTGGCCGGCATCGCCAAGGAGGCGGGTGTCGCGGTCGATGGCGAAGAGGCGCTGAAGGTCTACCGCGCCGCGCGCTATTCTCCCGACGCCGACCTCTTCCCCGACGACTTGGTGCGCGTGTATCTGGCGATCGCACCGGAGCTCGGGCTTCCCGTCGAAGCAAAATATGGCGAAAGGCTGCGCGATTCCGCGAAAGACTGGAAAGGCTTTGCCGACAGCGCCGAGGCGCTCGCCCGGCTTGCCAAGCGCTACCGCCTGGTCGCCATGACCAACGCCCGGCGCTGGGCTTTCGAGCATTTCTCCCGGGAACTCGGCAATCCCTTCTACGCCGCCTTCACCGCCGACGACACCGGTACCGAAAAACCGGATCCGGCCTTCTTCGAAAAAGTCTTCGCCTTCGTCGCTTCTGAAGGCAATTCGAAGGACGACATCCTGCACGTCGCCCAGAGCCAGTATCACGACATCGGTATTTCGCGGAAACTCGGGCTGACCAATTGCTGGATCGAGCGGCGCCACGCCCAGAAGGGCTATGGCGGCACGATCGAGCCCGCCGAGTTCACCAAGCCCGATTTCCACTTCACCTCCATGGCGGGGCTTGCCGACGCCGTGGAGCAAAGCAAGGCCGCCTGAACGGGAGGCGGATCATTCCAACCGAACCCCGCGCGATAAGACGGGGCGATCAAGTAACCACCACGAAAGGGGAACGCTATGAACGACAAGATCATGAACTGGACCAAGCGAGACGACGCAGTCGTCGAAAGCGCCATTCGCCGCGGCGCCACCCGCCGCGAGCTCCTGCAGATGCTGCTTGCCGGCGGCGTGGCAATGTCGGCCGGCGGCCTCGTGCTCGGCCGGGCCGGGAATGCTGTTGCCGCAACGCCGGTGACCGGCGGTACGCTTAGAGCTGCCGGCTGGTCGGCCTCCACCGCCGATACGCTCGACCCGGCTAAAGCCTCGCTCTCCACCGACTATGTGCGCTGCTGCTCCTTCTACAATCGCCTCACCTTCCTCGATAAGAGCGGCACGCCGCAGATGGAGCTTGCCGACGCGATCGAGTCCAAGGACGCAAAGACCTGGACCGTCAAGCTGAAGAGCGGCGTCACCTTCCATGACGGCAAGCCGCTGACCGCAGAAGACGTGATCTTCTCGCTGAAACGCCATCTCGATCCGTCGGTCGGTTCAAAGGTCGCCAAGATCGCCGCGCAGATGACCGGCTTCAAGGCGGTCGACAAGCAGACGGTCGAGATCACCCTCGCCGATCCGAATGCGGACCTGCCGACCATCCTATCGATGCACCACTTCATGATCGTTGCCGACGGCACGACGGACTTCTCCAAGGGCAACGGCACCGGCGCTTTCGTCAGGGAAGTCTTCGAGCCCGGCGTGCGCTCCGTCGGCATCAAGAACAAGAATTACTGGAAATCCGGCCCGAACGTCGATTCCTTCGAGTATTTCGCGATCAGCGATGACAGTTCCCGCGTCAACGCACTGCTTTCCGGCGATATCCACCTCGCCGCCTCGATCAACCCGCGTTCCATGCGCCTTGTCGAGAGCCAGGGTGACGGCTTCGTTCTGTCGAAGACGACCTCCGGCAACTACACCAACCTCAACATGCGCATGGACATGGAGCCCGGCAGCAAGCGCGACTTCATCGAAGGCATGAAGTACCTCGTCAACCGCGAGCAGATCGTCAAGTCGGCGTTGCGGGGCCTGGGTGAAGTCGGCAACGACCAGCCGGTTTCCCCGGCCAACTTCTACCGCAATGCCGAGCTGAAGCCGCGGGCCTTCGATCCGGAGAAGGCGAAGTTCCATTTCGAGAAAGCCGGCGTGCTCGGCCAGTCGATCCCGGTGGTCGCCTCCGATGCGGCGACATCCTCGATCGACATGGCGATGATCATCCAGGCCTCCGCTGCCGAGATCGGATTGAAGCTCGACGTCCAGCGCGTTCCGGCAGACGGTTACTGGGACAACTACTGGCTGAAGGCGCCGGTCCACTTCGGCAATATCAACCCGCGCCCGACGCCTGACATCCTGTTTTCGCTGCTCTATACTTCGGAAGCCCCGTGGAACGAGAGCCAGTACAAGTCCGCGAAGTTCGACAAGATGCTGATCGAGGCGCGCGGTTCGCTCGATCAGGAGAAGCGCAAGGAAATCTATAACGAGATGCAGGTGATGGTCGCCAACGAAGCCGGCACCATCATTCCGGCCTACATCTCCAACGTCGACGCTACCACCGCCAAGCTCAAGGGCCTGGAAGCCAATCCGCTTGGCGGCCAGATGGGCTATGCCTTCGCGGAGTATGTCTGGCTCGAAGCCTGATGAAGCGATGGTCCCGGGGGCTGCTGTCGGTTCCTCTGCAAGGAAACCGACAGCCGCCTCCGGACCGGTTTTTCGCTTCGTTTAATGTGGGTTCGAATGCCGAAAGGAAGCGCGCGTGAACAACCGTGTCCTATCGCTTGTGCTGAGCAGGCTGCTCATCGCCATGATCACGCTGGTGATCGTCTCCTTCGCCGTCTTCTTCGCGACGACGCTCTTGCCGGGAGATACGGCGACGATCCTGCTCGGCCAGGCCGCCACACCGGAGGCCGTCGAAGGCTTGCGCAAGGCCATGCATCTCGACGAGCCGGCGCTCTTCCGGTTCCTGCGCTGGATCGTTGGGCTCGTGCAAGGCGACCTCGGAACCTCCTATGCCAACGAAATGCCGGTCGCCGATCTGATCGCCGGGCGCTTCATCAATACGCTGAAGCTTGCCGGGGTCACCGCGCTCTTCTCCGTGCCGATTGCGCTGACGCTCGGGATCAGCGCGGCGATGTTGCGGGGCTCGCTCTACGACCGCGCCGTCACGGTGCTGACGATCGGCGTCATCTCCGTACCGGAATTCATGATAGCGACCTCCGCCGTGCTGATCTTCGCCGTCTATCTGAAATGGCTTCCCGCACTCTCCTTCGCCAATGAGGTCCACGGCCTGGCCGACATGCTGCGCATCTACGCCATGCCGGTGATCACCCTCACCTTCGTCATCTCCGCCCAGATGATCCGCATGACTCGCGCGGCGGTGATCGAGACACTCAACACGCCTTATGTGGAGATGGCGCTCCTCAAGGGCGCCTCCCGCCCGCGGATCGTGCTTCGCCACGCCCTTCCGAATGCGCTGGGGCCGATCGTCAATGCGGTTGCGCTTTCGCTTTCCTATCTGCTCGGCGGCGTCATCATCGTCGAGACGATCTTCAACTATCCCGGCATCGCGAAGCTGATGGTCGACGCCGTGGCGACCCGCGACCTGCCGCTGATCCAGAGCTGCGCGATGATCTTCTGCCTCGGCTACCTGTTGCTGATCACGACGGCCGACATCATCGCCATCCTTTCCAATCCGAGGCTTCGATGACAATGACCCATTCGAGCACTTCGACCACTTCTACCCGGACACCCGGAACCCGGCTCGGCTATCGGTTCAACATCGTCGGGGTCATCGGTCTCGCGATCATCCTTTGCTGGGCACTTGTCGCGGTCTTCGCGCCGCTGATCATCCCCTACCCGGTCGGTGAGATCGTCGACCTCGATTACTTCGGGCCGATGAGCCGCGACTTCTGGTTCGGTTCCGATTATCTCGGCCGCGACATGCTTTCGCGAATCCTGATGGGCGCCCGCTACACGGTCGGCATCTCGCTTGCGGCAGTGACGATCGCGTGTTTCTCCGGCGTGGTGCTCGGCATGATCGCAGCGGTCGCCGGCGGCTGGCTCGACACGATCCTGAGCCGCTTGCTCGACGCGCTCAACTCGATACCGAGTAAGCTCTTCGGCCTCGTCGTCGTCGCCGCCGTCGGCTCCTCCATTCCGGTGCTGATCCTGACGCTTTCGGTGATCTATATTCCCGGCGCATACCGCTTTGCACGGGCGCTCGCCGTCAACATCAATGCGATGGACTTCATCACCGTTGCCCGCATCCGCGGTGAAAGCACCCTCTATCTGATCCGCTCGGAAATCCTTCCGAACATCGCCGGGCCGGTGCTCGCCGATCTCGGCATTCGCTTCGTCTTCATCGTGCTCCTGCTCTCCGGCCTCTCCTTCCTCGGCCTCGGCGTCCAACCGCCCTATGCCGACTGGGGCGCATTGGTGCGCGAGAATATCGGCGGCCTGCCTTTCGGCGCGCCGGCGGTCATCTTTCCCTCGCTTGCGATCGCCAGCCTGACGATCAGCGTCAATCTGCTGATCGACAACCTGCCGCAGAAAATCCGGGACCGCGCATAATGGCAAATCTCGTCGAAATCCGAGACCTGAAGGTCGAGGCCACCACCGATTCCGGGCGCCGGGTGGAGATCATCAAGGGCATCAGCCTGGACATTGCCGATGGCGAGATCGTCGCGCTGATCGGCGAGAGCGGCTCCGGCAAGACGACGATCGCCCTGACGCTGATGGGGTATGCCCGGCCCGGTTGCCGCATTTCCGGCGGCAGCGTTTCCGTCGCCGGCAAGAACATGGTCGCGCTCAGCGAAAAGGAGCGCGCCCGTGTCCGCGGCACCGAAGTTGCCTATGTGCCGCAATCGGCCGCTGCCGCTTTCAATCCGGCCGCCACCATCATGGACCAGGTGATCGAGATCACCCGCATTCATCATCTGATGTCGCCCGATGAGGCGCGCGCCAAGGCGGTCGATCTCTTCCGGGCACTGTCGCTACCCGAACCGGAGACGATCGGCGCCCGCTATCCGCATCAGGTCTCCGGCGGCCAGTTGCAGCGTCTCTCCGCCGCCATGGCCCTTATCGGCGGCCCCAAGCTGGTGATCTTTGACGAACCGACCACTGCGCTCGACGTGACGACCCAGATCGAGGTGCTGCGCGCCTTCAAGTCCGTCATGAAGGCCGGCGGCATTTCCGGCGTCTACGTCTCCCACGACCTCGCCGTGGTCGCCCAGATCGCCGATCGCATCGTCGTGCTGAAGGGCGGCGAAATGCAGGAGACCGGCACCACCGAAGAGATTCTCAAGGATGCGAAGCACCCTTATACGCGCGAGCTGCTCGACGCCTTCGAGCCGAAGCCGCGAGGCGCGGCCGGTCCCGCCGAGCCTCAACCGGCGCCGCTTCTGAAGATCGACACATTGGTCGCCGGTTACGGACCGCGCCAGGCGGACGGGCTGCCGCTGGTGCGGGCGGTTCAGCATGTGTCTCTCCAGGTGGAGAAGGGCCGCAATCTCGGCATCATCGGTGAATCCGGCTGCGGCAAGTCGACCCTTGCCCGCGCCATTGCCGGCATCCTGCCGGCGGTCGCCGGCAACATCGCCTTCGAGGGGCGCGACCTCGGCCGCAGTGCCCGCGAACGCTCGCGCGAACAGTTGCGCGAGATGCAGATCGTCTTCCAGTATGCCGATACGGCGCTCAACCCGGCAAAATCGGTCGAGGACATCCTAGACCGGCCGCTCGCCTTCTATCACGGCATGGACCGAAGGGCGTGCAGCACCCGGATCGACGAATTGCTCGACATGGTGCGCCTGCCGCGCAACCTGCGCCACCGCCGGCCATCGGAGCTCTCCGGCGGCCAGAAGCAGCGCGTCAACTTCGCCCGGGCGCTCGCCGCCGAACCGAAGCTCATCCTTTGCGACGAGATCACCTCGGCGCTCGACACCGTCGTCGCCGCCGCGATCATCGATCTCCTCAAGGAATTGCAGCGCGAGCTCGGCCTTTCCTACATGTTCATCAGTCACGACCTGTCGACCGTCCAGGCGATCTGCGACGAGGTCATCGTGATGTATGCCGGCGAGAAGGTCGAACAGCTTGCCTCGTCCGACCTCGCGAACGGAGCGACGCACCCCTATTCCAAGCTGCTCTTCGCCTCCGTGCCGAAGCTCGACACCGGGTGGCTCGACGGTCTCGACCAGCGACCGGAGAAACTTGGCGCCTTCAGCAAGACCGGCTGAGGGCTGACTATCAGGCCGGATGCCACATCCGCCTGAAGGTCATAATCGCGTCGAGCACCTCGTTTGCGAATGTCTTTTGAAGAACGGCCAAACTTCACGGTAGTGGTGTGCCTGGCCGGCGCGCCTCAATATCTCGGCGAAACGCCATCAAGGCCTTAGCCGCAGTCGCTCGTGCATCCCTAGGATAATCGTTGAAAAGCGCGACAACGGTTGCTCCGCTGGGGGCGCGAAGCGCGAGAGTAAACACCCTCTTAGCTCCCAAAAAAGAGCCCCAATGGCCGGTCGCCTCGTCGATTATCGCGACTCCCAGTCCATAATATACGGTTGGATCTTCAAGGAGGGCGCGTGATGCCACTTGGGCAGTCATTGGGGGGCGGGAAAAAAAGCGGAAACAGTCTGCGGCTGTTCCCGCCCAACCCCCGAATCCACCGAAAAGTCGGTTTTCAAGTTTCAGTTCGGCGCCAGCCGGATCTAGTACTGCTTTTCGGACGTACGTCTCATAATCAGAGCCGGGGCGGGTAGAAATAATTAACTCGAGCCAGCAGTAGCCGATGTTGGAATAGACGTAACGCTCTCCAGGTGCAAAACCAAGAGAATAGCTCATCTCCTCGAGCGCCACTGGAGAGCAATCATCGCCAGTGAGTCCGAAATTGGCCGGACTCATCCAGCCTCCGCTATGCTGAAGTAGGTGCCTGACGGTAATATCCGCGTAGCGCTGGTCTCGCGCTGTTCGCGCGATGGGCACTAGGTCGACGAGCCGGTCGTCGAGGGAAAATGCCCCCTGGTCGATCAGCCGCATCACAGCCGCCGCTGTAATCGGCTTCGATAAGCTGGCCAAGGAAAATGTCTCATTGGGCAGCATTTCCCGACCGTCAGTCTTCCAGCCGAAGGCACTGATCTGCGGGATTTCACCTTCGTAACCGATTGCCACGACCGAGCCGGCGATACCATTCCGCTCCATCACGTGTTTGACGACGTCGTGAATGGTTGGAGATTTTGACCAGAAGTATGCATCCGCAATCCGAGGCCAGAGCGCGGAATAGAAAACGGCCAGAGCAAAGCCTAAGACAGTGGCTGTTAGCCGCCGCAGCCAGAGCCCACGGCCAGATACTCCGGTGGCAGTGGCTCTGTGGTCCAATAGCTCAGCCATCGCGTTCGCCTGTTGGATGAAGGTAGAGGCTGAGTGGCCTGACTGAAAGAATTCTTCCGCGCAGCCGCGCGAGCACGCCGTGCTTCGCGATCCACGCGGCGTAGGCTGCATAGACGGGATCCTGCATGAGATGCCGCTCTTCCGTTTTCGCGCGCAGGAAATAGAAAACGTTGACGCCGATCAGCATGAGGCTATGTGACGCGGCAGCGAACCAGCCCTCGATGGAAAGGAACGGCACGGCGGTGAGCCACCAGAACAGGCTTTTGGCGATGTAATCAGGATGTTTCGTGAAACGGTAGGGCCCATTCGTGATGATGCCGCGGTGTGTGAGATTCGACCACCGGAGGCCGTATATAACGGTCGCCCACATCCAGAGCCCGTAAGCCGCCACCACCATGAGGCCCCAGGGCGCGGCAAGCCAGACGACGTCACCGAACCAGTGATGCCATTCGAGCCCATCCTTGTAGGGAAAGAGCGGGTGCAGAATCAGCGCATTGAAGGGCGCGTAGCAAATCAGGCAGACGACCCAGCCAAGCGGCACATTGTTGGGGGATCGAATGTGCGTGTCGAGCAGCCTCATCGTCAGAGCGTAACCGCAAACGGCGACGAGGAGAGTGATCAATATAGCAACATTCGCCAGCCATGAGACGACAGCGATAAGGTTCCATTCGAGCGTGCTAGTCAGGAATCGGGAAATGAATATCGCGAGAGATCCGAACATCTGGGGCAGGAAAAAGCCCTTAATGACCCAGCCAAGTACGAAGTCGCGAATTTTCAACCAATCCCGGCCTCGGAATCTCAGGAGCAGGGCGGAGCCGAACTCAAAATATCCATCCCGAGGCTCAATTATAACCCGGTCGACCAGTGCGATGTAAATTGCGCTGGTGAGAAGAAGCAGCGGCAAGGCCAGAAGTGCTCCGATGGCGAACAACTGATACAGATCAAAAACCCCCGGCGGCAGCGACGCGTAAACGATGCCAAGCATCGCGTAAATGCCGCACATTCCGATCAGCTTGACCGCAACCCTTGAGGTATCGAATGCGCGCTTATGAAAAAGTGACCAGTCGAGGCCTGTCGACGGGCGGCAATGCACCCTCGTAACGATCAGGTCATACAGGATGATCGGCAAGACATACGAGGCGAGGGCCACTGCCATTGTGGCAGGGGCCGACGCACCAACCAGTCGCGCGATTGCAAAAGTGAGAATCAATGACGTGAAGCCGATTGCGATGCCGCGAGCGTCATTTGCCGTCCTCGGCCGCCCATCCGCGTGGATCCGCATTTTCATTTATAGTCCCCCTCCAATGTTTTCTGAAAACTATGTATGATTGAATGTCATATAGTACACAATTTACGAGTGTTATGAAAACCTAAGGTCCTCCCCCTGCAAATCGCTGACGCAAAACCGGCCAGTGCGCGACTTCCATCTGGAAGGATTAGACAAGCGAGATCGGAGCATTGTTGTCTGGGTCCCCCTCATCCGCCTGCCGTTCCCCGCGAAAGGTGGGGAGAAGGGACACGCGGCCTTCCTCATGCCCCAGCTGGCCGCAAGACCATCACCGCCAGCGCGGCGGCGACCATGATGACGCCGTAGGGGATCTTGCGCGTCGTGCGAATCTCCTCCAGTCGCATCACCACGGAAAAGTGCGCCAGCTGCAGCGGCATCGGCAATTTGAGGATCAACAGTGCCGCGATGCCGCCGATCAGCAGGAAGATTGCGAAGGGCAGCATTCCGTGCCAGCCCACGAAGAACCCGATCGGCAGAAAAAGCTTGGCGTCGCCGGCGCCGAAGAGCTTGAACGACCAGAGGCCGAAGCCAAGGGCGAAGAGCAGCAGGCCGGCTCCGACATCGCCGGCAATGCCGGACGAGGAGAAGAGTGCCGCGCCCACATCTTCGGCCATTAACAGCTGCAGGGCAGCATGCAGCGCGTAGATGGCGGTAAGGGCCAGTACGATCGAATTCGGTATTTTCCAGAGCCGGAAATCGCTCCAGGCGGCATAAAGTAAAAGTAATACTGTTGCCACGATCAAAATGTTGATTTCACCAATCATCTTTACTCGTACTCCGTACGCGGTCTAAATTGATTATGCCAAGAAAACTCTACAAGATTCCTAATCCAAACGGGTTACGTGACGGTCGTTTTATAATTCCAATAGCATCAATTCTATACCATGTTTCGCTTTCTAGGCATGAATATTTATTTGTTATCTTAACCATAAGCAACGCCAGATGAAAACTGCTAAATAAAATGATTGACGATCTAGAGATTAACAGTTTATTAATCAACGCAGTCGGAGAGATGGTCTCAACGGCGACGCGGCCCGGGGAATTTTGCGGCGCGTGGAGTATATTTGAAAGGATTTTCTCGATGAAAGCTTTTGTGGCTAAAGTATCCGCTTTCGCGCGGGAAGAAGACGGCGTTGCGCTAACTGAGTATCTTATTCTCCTCGCCTTGCTCGTTGGCGGCGTGATCGCGGCAGTGACCGCCGCAGGTACAAACCTGAGCGCCGCTTGGACGAGTTGGGGATCGTGGTGGACTGATTCAGTATCGGCTCCGACCGCCGGCGGCACGACGACGACCACCACGGGCGGGACGACAACGACTGGCGGCTAATCTGCGGTGACGCATACGGAGAGGGGTTTTGTTACCCCTCTCCATTATTTAAGATATTATTAAAGTATATTTTGATCATGTATGGAGTGTCGGCGATGCGTTATTCGACGGTCACCAGTCTTGCTGTCGCCATTTTACTTGCTTCTGCGGCGGTCTTCGGGACGCGTACTTACCTCGCGGAGCAACAGGCCCGGCTTGCTGCCGCCAATTCCAAAAAGGCTCCCGAAAAAACGCTCGTGGTTGCCGCCAAGCCCATGCGCTTCGGCGATCGAGTTTATCCGGACAACCTGAAAACTATCCCTTGGCCGACGGGTGAACAGCCGCAAGGCTCGTTTCAGACAATTGAGGCTGTCATCGGGAACAAGGACGAGCCCCGCTATGCCATGGAGGCGATCGATCCCGGCGAGCCGGTGCTCTCTTCGAAGATTACGGGTACCGGCGAGCGTGCAACGCTTTCGGCAGCGCTCGACCAGGGGATGAAGGCCGTCTCCATTCGGGTCAACGACGTGCTCGGCGTCGCCGGGTTCGTGCGGCCCGCGGATCGTGTCGATGTCCTACTGACCCGAGTCGTTCGGCAACAGAACAACAGTGAACAGACTTACGTCGACGTGCTGCTGCAGGGCGTGAAAGTCCTAGCGGTCGACCAGACTGCGGATGAGCGCAAGGATGAGCCTTCCATCGTAAAAACTGTGACCTTCGAGGTGACGACCGACGAGGCTCAGCGCCTGACGCTCGGCGCGAGCATCGGCACTCTGTCGCTCACGCTGCGCAACATCGCTTCGTCCAACGTCGAACAGACCCGGCCGATCACGGTCGCCGACCTCGGCGGCGGCTTGATCTCCGCCGACCTCGCGAAGGCTTCCGATGACGGGCGATTCGCGACGATCGAGGATCTCGTCCGCAAGGTCGGCGACGAGCTCGGCAACCGGATCGACTCAGTCGAAAGTAAGATGAAACAGCCCGTTAATGAAAAACAGGTACAGATTGCAGAACGAAAGGCAGAACCACTCTTGCCGGTAGAGCCGAAATGGGCGACGGTTGGCGTCTGGAACTCGACGAAGCGCGAAGAGCACCGAGTCGGTATGGTCCAGTGAGGGTGCGGCAATGCCCGCAGGCGCTGTGGCTGAACGAGGAGCGGAGGCAGAGGCGGGAAATGTTGAGGGGAATGAGGAACAGGGCGGCAAGAGCCGGAAGCCTGGTGACGGTAGCCGCGGCGCTAATTGCCTATGGTGGTTGGGGACCGGGCCTAGTTGGCCCCGCCGATGCTCAGGAAAAATTCATCAGCCTGACCGGCTCGGTCCAACAGGTGACGATCGCGCCAAACGATACCGTAACGATCAGGACCGGCAAGGCCTTTGGCGACCTGGTGATCGGCAGCGCCGAGATGATCGACGTGGTGCCACTTTCCGATCAATCGCTTTTCATCCGTGGGAAGCAGACGGGCGCGACGAACATCTCCGTCTATGACGACAATAAGGCGCTTGTCGGCGTGATCGATATTCGCGTCGCCGCCGATTTCAGCGAAGTGGCATCTGCGATCCGGTCCACCGCACCTTCAGCACGGGTTCGGGTGTTCAATTCCAATGATCGCATCCGATTGACCGGCACGGTCCGGGACGCCGTCGAGCTGCAGCGGGTTATCGAGATCGCCCAATCCTATTCCGAAACCCCGGTGCTGAACCAGTTGCGTGTCGCCGACTCGCAGCAGGTGATGCTGGAGGTTCGGGTTATCGAGGCATCGCGCCAGACCGGCCGCGACCTCGGCATCGGCTGGTCCGGCCAAGGCAGGAACGGCATCGGCAAGGCGACAACCAGTCAAGGTATTACTGTAGATGATGATGGCAATCTTGCCCGAACGTTGGGAGACGCCGCGGGTGCCGCAACCGGCATGCAGCCCTTCGGACAGTTGATTGCCAAGGTGCTGGAAATTTCCGGCGGCCAGATCGACATTGTCATCAATGCACTGGAGCAAAAGGGCTTAGTGCGCCGGCTGGCGCAGCCGAACCTGATCGCCATGAGTGGCGAGACGGCAAGCTTCCATGCCGGCGGCGAGGTGCCGATCCAGTCAACGGTCGCGAACGGTGCGACGCTTGCGACCGAGACCGACTATCGGCCTTTCGGCGTGCGGCTCACCTTCTCGCCCGTGGTGCTCGATGGCGGCCTGATCAGTCTCAAAATCGAGCCCGAAGTTTCAGAAATCGATACCTCGATCAACGTCAACGGCAACCCCGGCTTCATCTCGCGCGCGGCAAGCACGACGGTTGCACTGCGTGACGGCCAGAGTTTTGCGATGGCGGGCCTGCTTCAATCGGTCAATGCCAAGGACGTTCAGCAATTGCCATGGCTGGGACAGGTTCCGGTGATCGGAGCCCTGTTTCGCTCGACGAGTTTCCTGAAAAGGGAGTCGGACCTCGTCATCGTCGTTACCCCGCATATCGTGCGGCCGTCGACGCCAGGCGAAGACCTCTACAGCCCGCTCGAACAGACGCGTTCGTCAAACGACGTCGAGCTCTTCGCGCTCGGTATTCTCGAGGTGGACAAGGACATGCTGCGCCGCTTCCGCAATGGCGAAGGTGTCAAAGGGCCGTACGGCCATCGTCTCGATCTCGACGTGGGAGGCGCAGTTGTCCTTTCCAAGAAGTAAGCGCGCTCTCCTGGTTCTTGCCGCCGCGGGTCTTCTCTCGGGCTGCGCCGACTACTTGAACCACCGCGACACGATCACCTTCGGGGCTGGAAATTCGGTGGAGGCCAACAAGGGCATCCATATCCAGGATCCTTTCCCGCGGGCGGCGTACAACACGCATATCGCCAGCGACGGCAAGGTCATCCACCGTGCCATCCGCACCTATCAGGGCGGCGGACAGACGAGTGCGCCAGCGCCTTCGGCGGTGATCCTGCCGGTGGCCACGCCGCCGAATGGAACGGGCGGAGCGACGTCGCCGTAACGACGGGCTGAACTGAAGAACGGCGACCGGGCAGGGATGTGAATAGAAATACTGGAATGATAATCTTGGGTCGCACGATCCAAGATTATAAGTAAGGCGATCCGATACTCTAATAGATTTCGATAGTTGAGACGCGGGATGCGAGCGAATTGCCGCTCATCCAAAGTCCCGTTCTCTTTTTTTAAGCACGTCGTTGTCCCAAGTGCGCTGCGTGACTTGGGCGACGAGTCAGAGTCTCGGCGGAAAACCGCCGCGATCCGAGGGGCATGCCAATGTTGTTGCGTAAGGCTATTAAACGCTTCTGGGACGATCATCGTGGTTACGTCATCGCCTTGACGCTGATTTCCATGCCGCTCCTGCTCGGCTTTTCACTCCTCGTTATAGATGTAGGACGCACAGGCAACCTTCACACCGATCTTCAAAATGCGGTCGATGCCATGGCACTCGCTGGCGCCCGCGAGCTCGACGGACGCGACGACGCGATTAGCCGCGCCGACGCGGCAATCGAGGCGCTTGCCAACAGTGCCGCCTTCGGCGGCGGCGGCACCGGCATGTCGCTCGGCTCCCACGTTACCGTCACTTATGATGCGGGGAACGATGTCGGAAGTACGGTGACGGTCACCTATCTCAAGGAAATTCCGGCCGACGACGACGACGAGATCACCAATGCAATGGTGGCCGCAGATGCGAACGAGGCGTCCTACGCCTGGGTCGTCGCCAAACCACAGGCGATGACGACGATCTTCCCCATCCCGGTCGGCTTCAACCGTGACACGGTCAATGTTTCTGCCGATGCGGTCGCGGTTTACCGCTCCAGTGCCTGTGACGTGACGCCCATCTATATCTGCAATCCTTTTGAGGCGGCCGGTAATTCCACTGAGGCCGGAAACCAGGCAGCAGCGGATGCCCTTCACGAGAATTTTGCCGCGGGTAATCTCTACGGTCGCCAGATCGAGCTTCACAGCACCTCGTCATCTTCACCCGGACCCGGCAATTTCGGCTTCCTGGCGACCTATGGCAACGGCGCGAGCGTGCTTGCCGAAGCGCTGGCCACCGGTTCGCCCGGCGTCTGCTACAAGCAGGACGCCTTGGAAACGAAAACGGGGGCGATGGCCGGACCGGTCGAGGCGGGGCTGAACACGCGATTCGGTATGTATTCGGGGTCGTTCGGGAATGCGCGCGACGACGCCCGCTACCGGCCGGCCCGCAACGTGCGCTCGGCACAGAATCAAACCGGCGGCGCCAACAAGATCTGCGGCGAATACAACCCCCTCATGAGCGGAAGCACCGTCGGCGACGTAACCAAGGCCGTGCCGCTCGGTTATGGCGCGTCGATGTCCTCGCTGGCCGGCGGCAAGATCAGCAGCGGCAACGACTGGCAGTACAACAGCTATTGGAACGTCGCTCAGGGAACCTCCGCTCCTTCCGTCAGCACGATCCTTAGCAATCATTCGAGCTACCCGTCGCCGACCGGCTCTCCGTCGCAGCCTTCAGCCTATGACGTCTATCGCTACGAGCTGAACAACTCCGCCCTGCTCAACCACGCTTCCGTCAGCGGCGAGACTGGCGCGCCTCGAACCGGCGGTCAGTGCTACACCGGGCCCGATCTTTCGAACTACACGGATGGCGACTATGGCGACCGGCGCGAGATTTTCGCCGCCATCGTAAATTGCGGCTATGAGAACGCCGTCGGACACCTGAACGGCCACAAGGAAACCCAGGCCGTCGCCTTTGCCCGCATGTTCCTGACGAAGCCAGCGATCAAGGACGGTGGCGAGCGCTACCTTTCGCTGGAAATGATCGACATCACGGGCAAGGGCGGACGCGGCACGCTCGATGAATTCCTGCGCGAAGAAGCGGAGCTGGTCCGATGAACGGGTTCAAGAACTTCCTCGGCCGTCGACGCTGTTTCGCTTTCTGGTTGAATTCGGAAGGCGCGGTGCTCGCCGAGGCTCTTATCGCGGTGCCTTTCATCACGATCTTTGCCGCGGGCATTCTCGAATTCGGCAATATCTTCTGGGAGCGAATGCAGATCGATGCCGGTCTGCGAGATGCCGGGCGCTATCTCTCGCGCTGCCGGCCGACGTCACCGACATATACCTCGACCTGCTCGGAGGCGACCGCGAAACTGATTGCATTCTACGGCACGCAGAGCCCCGCCGCGGATGCGGCGCTGCGGGTGCCCGGCTGGGGACCCACGCTTGCCGACATCACCGTCAATGCGGTCGGCGTCGATGGCACGTTTACCGTAGAGACGGCACATCTTTATGAGGCTTCGCCCATCTTCGGCTGGCTCGGCATCGACAACATCACCATCAGCGCCTCGCATGAAGAGAGGTATATGGGATGGTAGGCTGTCGTTTCCTTACTCGTTTACGCCAGGACGAAAGCGGCATCGCGCTTTCCGAAGCACTAATCACGTTTCCGATCGTGCTCCTGGTCTTTGCAGCCTTCGTCGAGTTCGGTTTTGCCATGTCGCAATGGAACCAGACGGTGAAGGCGCTGCAATTTGGCGCGAGACTCGCGGCCGTCTCCGACCCGCTGACCAGCGACTTTGACACGGCGTTTCCGACTGAGGCCGCCAATCCGCTGAACAATGGCGCTGCGACGCCGAACGACGCGACCGTGTCGTCGACTTGCGGTCCCGACCTTGCCAACTGCACCGCGGAACTCAGCCGGATCGTGCTTGGCAGCGACGGTGCATGCGGCGTGGCAGGTGATGCCCGCCCGGGTATCTGCGACATAAACTGGCGCATTCAGCCGGAAAACCTGGTGGTCACCTATCAGCGTTCCGGGCTCGGTTATTGGGGTCGGCCGGAGGGGCCGGTGCTCACCATGCGGCTCGAGGTTCGCGACGTGACCTTTGAACTCCCGGTCCTCGGTGCCCTGCTGGGGTTAAACGACGTCACCATACCAGCGCATCCGGTGACGATCACCACCGAAGACCTGCAAACATGCTCGACGTGCTAAACCCTTGACAATGCGAGGTAAAGCTAGATGACCGCCCATATGAACTTCGTAGCGACCACAAAGATCCTAGTCCTTTCAGACGACGCGGCGGCCGCAAGCTTCATGCTCGATACCTTCGGGTCGCTTTCGCGTTACGACGTACGCCACATGGCGCTGAAAGCACTTGTGGAGAAGGGCCGGATCGACCCGACGCAGTTCGACATGATCGTGCTCGACGTCGACAATGGCGAGGTCCTGCAGCAGCCGGAGCTGTTCTCCTTCCGTACCAACAACCGCAACATTCCGCTCGTCGTCGTCTCCGAGGAACTGGCCAACGATCGTATGCGGCTTCTGTTCCGACTGAACGGCAATGACTGGCTGAAGAAGCCGCTGGAACGCCGCGCCTTGATCGACATGATCTCGACGCACGCGCCGACGGCGGGGGCGAATGAAAGCCGCGTGCACGCCGTGGTTTCGGCGGTCGGCGGGGCGGGCGCCAGCGTGATCGCCTCGTCGCTAGCGCATGTCCTCGCACAGCCAAGGAAGAATTCCGCGCCGCGGGTCAATCTGTTCGACCTCGATTTTTCGTCCGGGTCGCTCGGCCACTATCTCAACCTTGTCAATGACTATGACCTCATGCCGGTCATCGCCAATCCTTCGCGCGTCGATCTCGAATTCATAGACCTGGTCCGCAAGCGCCATGCCGGCGGCTTTTCGCTGCTGTCGTTCAAGCAGCCCTCCGTCCTTGGATCGCCGAAAGGAGCGGAACTGGTGCTCCGCATGCTGGATGTCGCGGCCTTCGAGAGCGATCAGACTGTCATAGATGTGCCTTACTACTACACGCCGTGGAAAGATGACGTGCTCGGATCGGTCAACAGCGTCACGATCGTCACGGAAATGACGATCCCGGCGCTCCACCAGGCCAAGGATCTGTTCCTCAATCTCGCGCGGCTGCGCGGCAGCTCCGATTCGATCTTCGTCGTCATCAACAAATATCGCAGCAAGCTCTTCAGCCTGGGGGTACGCCGCCAGCAGGTCGACAAGGTTTTCAAGGATACGCGAGCCCATCTCATTGACGATGACTGGGACACGCTGAGCGAGGCACTCAACCGCGGCGTGCTACCGTTCGAAGTGAATGGTCGTTCGCGCTTCTGCCGAGGCGTCGGGAAGCTCGGAGTGCTCGTCCGATGAAGGCATGCGCGGAGCACAGCAGCATGCCAGGACGGCATGGCAAGCGGGGCGCATCGCGACCCGCCGCATGGGCGATTTGCACGATGTTGATTCTCGGCCTTGTCGGCCTCGCGGATGGAGCAGAGGCAAGTAATCGAGTGCCACGGGATCTCGGACCGAGCACGGCAACCATTGTGACCGCAGAGCACAGCTACCCGCCTGGCACGATCGTCGTCCTCAGCGACAAGCGGACGCTCGATCTCGTCCTCTCGGGCAATCGCGCTCTCCGCTACAAGATCGGTGTCGGTCGCGACGGCTTCCGCTGGAGCGGTGTGGTCAAGGTCGGCCGCAAAACGGAATGGCCCGACTGGCGACCACCGGCCGAGATGAAGGCGCGGGTGCCGGGGCTTCCCGAACTCGTCCCAGCAGGTCCCTTCAACCCCATGGGCGCGCGGGGAATCTATCTCTTCCGCGGAAATGCCGACACGCTCTATCGCATCCATGGCACGAACGAGCAGTCGACGGTGGGAGAATTTGCGTCCTCCGGCTGTTTCAGGATGAGCAATGCCGACGTCATCGACCTCTACAAGCGCGTGAAGGTCGGGGCCACGGTGGTCGTAAAGTAGTTGTAAGGAGTAAGGCTGATGGCGAACGGGTTCATAGGACGCTTTTACAAGCAGCCGCCGCAGGACAATGCGGAGCTTAGGCAGATTGCCGAGATTGCCGCCAATGCAGGGGCAGTCGCTGCCATGCCGAAAGAAGCGGGTACCGAATCTGCGGCAGAGCAGGCTCCGCCCGGCCTCGACATGGTGGCGGAGAGGGTCAACCTGCACCGCCACCTCCTGGACCAGATCAATCTCGGCATTCTTGACACGCTCGACAATGATGAGATCGCCGCCGAGATCCGGCCACTCGTGAAGGACTATATCCGCCGCAACAATTCGCCGCTGAACGCCAAGGAGATCAACGACCTCGTCCGCGACATTACCGACGAGATGCTCGGTCTCGGTCCGATCGAACCGCTGCTGGCGGACGAGACCATCGCCGATATCCTCATCAACGGCCACAATAGCGTCTATGTGGAGCGTCGCGGGCAGCTCGAGAGCACGGCCGTCCGCTTCAAGGACGAGGATCACCTGCTACGGGTGATCAACAAGATCGTCTCCGCTGTCGGCCGCCGGGTCGACGAGTCGACCCCGATGGTCGACGCCCGCCTCAAGGACGGCTCACGCGTCAACGTCGCGATCCGGCCGATCTCGGTCGACGGACCGCTCGTATCGATTCGTAAATTTACGCGCAAGCCGCTGACGCTGGAGCGCCTCGTCGAATACGGTGCCATGGCGGACGAGATGCGCATCCTCTTGAGCGCAGCGGTCAAGGGTAGGGTATCGATGATCATCTCGGGCGGTACGGGCTCGGGCAAAACGACTTTGCTCAATGCGCTTTCCTCGCAGATCTCGGAGAAGGAACGGCTGATCACCATCGAGGATGCGGCGGAACTGCAACTCCAGCAGCCGCATGTCGGACGAATGGAAACGAGGCCGCCCACGCTCGACGGCCGCAACGAGATTCGCCAGCGCGAACTCCTGAAGAACGCGCTGCGCATGCGACCGGACCGCATCATCGTCGGCGAAGTGCGCGGCGAAGAGGCCTTTGACATGCTGCAGGCGATGAACACCGGCCACGAGGGGTCGATGACCACCATCCACGCCAATACGCCGCGTGATGCGGTCAGCCGCCTGGAACAGATGGTCGGCATGGCCGGCATGCCGATGTCGCAGCTCAGCGTCCGTTCTCAGATCGCCTCGGCGATCACAATCATCGTCCAGGTCCAGCGTCTGAGCGATGGCAGCCGCAAAGTCGTTTCGGTCTCAGAGATCACCGGCATGGAAGGCGAAGTCGTCCAGATGCAGGAGATCATGCGGTTCAAGAAGACCGGCAGCGATGAAAAAGGCCGCATTCACGGTGAGTTCCGCGCGACCGGCCTGCGTCCGCGTTTCGTCGAGGAATTCGCCGAACTCGGCATCATCGTCCCCGCAGCGATCTTCGAACCCGGCAAACCTCTCCAAACGGGGCTTGGCAAGTCATGACCCTCATCCTCCTCTATGCCGCCGTGTTCGTCGCAGCGCTGGTCGCTGCAGAAGCGCTGCTGCGCACTTACTTCCGAAGCTCGGAACGCCACAAGGCGGTGAACCATCGCCTCAGCCTGCTCGAGGGGAGTGAGAACCACCGCGAGACCTACCGCGAAATGCTCAAGCAGCGCGGCATCGATGGGGACTGGCGGTCACTTCCGCTGATGCAGCGGCTGAGGCAGTACTATGTGCAATCCGGCCTGAAATTCGATGCCAAGCGGTTTGCCCTCTACGGCGCTGCGGGCGCTGTCGGAGCCTGGCTGGCCATTAGGTTTTTCGTCCCGAGCAACCTTGTCCGGATACCGATGTTTCTCGCCGTTTGCCTGCTCGTTCCGACGCTCGTCGTCTGGCGGGCGCGTGCCAAGCGCATCCGCAAATTCGCCGAGAAGCTTCCCGAGGCGCTTGACGTCGCGAACCGGAGCCTTGCGGCGGGGCATCCGCTGCCGGCGGCCATCACGCTCGTGGCGCGCGAGATGCCGGACCCTATCGGCACCGAGTTCGGCCTTTTGTCGGATGAGCTGACCTATGGTGTCACCCTTGACGACGCGCTCATGAACCTCAACGATCGCGTCGGCGTCGAAGACCTCAACCTCCTTGCTATCTCGCTCAGCGTGCAGGCCGGGACCGGCGGCAACCTCGTCGAAATCCTACATAATCTCTCAAAGACCCTGCGCGACCGGTTCATGCTGAAGGCGAAAGTTAAGGCAATCTCCGCGGAGGGGCGCATCACCGCGATCTTCATGTCGATCTATCCTTTCCTGCTCTACGGCATGATCCGGACGCTGTCGCCGACCTATTTCGACCCCCTCTGGAACAGCGGTTACGGCACCATCATCGTATCGGCGCTCCTGGTCGTGATGGCGATCGGCAACGTCATTCTCTATAAAATGGTCCACTTTGAGTATTGAGGCGCCGCCATGTGGAACGAGTACGGCATTTACCTCATCGTCTTCTTTTCGGTCCTGATCTTTTCTGCGGCCGCATCGGAAGTCGTTTTCCGTCGGCGCGAGGTGGGCGTCCGCCTCTCGGAAGCTGGTCCGAAGGCACAAGGTGACGAGTTTCATGTGAGCGACGGCGCCATTGCCGACCTCGGCGAGGCCGAGAACCGGCTGATCCGTCGATACTTCGAGATCACGCGGCGGGATAGCAACGTTAACTCCACGCAGAACCGGCTCATTCGCGCCGGCTATTTCAGCGCCAACGCCGTCACCACGTTCCAGGCGATCCGCGCGATCGTCTGCATCGGCGTGATGGTCCTGACCGTCTGGGCGTTCAATCGCTTCTTCCCCGAGACGTCGTGGCTGATGACCTTGGTTATCGCGATGTTCGCGGCTGGCACAACCTTCATTCTCGTGAATATCTACATCGACCGACGCGGTGACGCGAAGGAACGCGAATATCGTCGTCTCTTTCCCGATTTCATGGACATGCTGATCGTTTGCCTCGATGCCGGAATGAGCCTTGAAGCGGCGGCAAACCGCGTCGCGCGGGAGTTCGTCAGCAAAAGGCAGGACTTCGGCCTGCATCTTTCGATCATGATGCTTGAGGTGCGCGGCGGTCGGCGGTTGCGCGAGGCGCTTGCTAACCTTGCGGCGCGGCTCAGGATCGACGAGGCCCGCGCGCTTGCGGTCCTCTTCCGTCAGTCGGAGGAACTCGGCACGAGCGTCACCCAGACGCTGCGGGTCTACAGTAAGGAAATGCGCGACCTGCGTATCGTGCGGGCCGAGGAAAAGGCCAACGCGCTGCCGATCAAGATGCTGCTGCCGCTCGGCGCCTTCCTGTTTCCGGTGAGCCTCGTCATCGTGCTCGTACCCATCGTCATCCGTGTCATCAGCCTCATCGTAGGCCTGACCCCCGGCGGTTAAAGAAAAGCGAGGTTTCCATGTATTCGCTCGATCAAATCCATGAAGATATCGCTCCGGCTCTCGATCCCCGCATGCCGCTGGCGCCGATGAGCGTGGGAGAATCAGGGCTCGAATTCTCCTTTCTGCTGCGACTCGCGGCAAAATGCGCGACCGAGCAAGACACGGTGACGCCTTCACATCTGGCGGAGCGGATGAAGCTTCCGAAAGCCGTCATCAATGTTCTGATCAAGGAGCTCACAAAGCTCGCTTACGTCGAGGCGCGCGGGCTCGCCGGAGAGGACGTCAGGTCCGACATCCGCTACGCGCTTTCCACGAAGGGCATGGATTATGCGCACACGGCTATCCGGCAGTCCTCCTATGTGGGGCCGGCGCCGGTCTCACTCGACGCCTTCTGCCGCCAACTCGGCCTGCAGTCCATCGATCACGAGCGCGTGACGCAGGATGGCCTCGTCGCGAGCCTCGAGGGGCTCGTGCTATCGCCGTCTCTGATCGAGAAGCTCGGCCCGGCAATGAATTCGGGGCAATCCATTCTGCTTTACGGCCCGCCCGGCAACGGCAAGACCAGTATCGCCGAGCGCACCTCGCGCCTGTTCCGACAGACGATCTGGGTGCCCTATGCCATCGAGGTCGGTGGCTACGTCATTAGCTTCTACGACGAAGCGGTTCATCAGCCGGCACCCGGGACGCCCTATCCGAAGGCCGATCAGCGTTGGGTCGAATGCCGGCGGCCGGTGATCAAGACCGGCGGCGAACTGACGCTCGACCTCCTCGACCTAGCCTATAGCGAAGGCTCGACCGTCTATGAGGCGCCGCTGCACCTCAAGGCCTCGGGCGGCGTCTTCATCATCGACGACTTCGGGCGCCAGCAGGTGATGCCTCAGGCGCTCATCAACCGCTGGATCGTGCCACTCGAGCGCGGCTACGACTTCCTGACCCTGCATACGGGGAAGAAGTTCAAAGTCCCCTTCGACGAACTCGTTGTCTTTTCGACAAATATTGCCCCGAAAGAGCTTTCCGACGAGGCTGGATTGCGGCGGCTGAAATACAAAATATTCGTCAACAATCCTTCGAGAGACGAATATATCCGGATATTCGAGGCCTATGCGCGAGGCGTGGCGGTAGAAATGTCTGTAGCGGACCTGGAACTGTTCTACGATCGTAAATACGGTGGCGAATCACTAGGCTCCTGCTACCATCCCAAGTATCTTCTGGACTTCGTAGGATCCTATTGCGAGTTCAACGGGTTCCGGAAGGTGGCTTCGCTGGAGATGCTGGAACGGGCTTGGGAAGGGGTCTTCACCGCGGACTAGCCGTTGGACGGCGTGTGGCTGGTAAGGGTCACATGGAGTATGAGGCGGGGCGTTGTGTCGGCAACATCGCCCCTGAGTGTGTCGGGAATTAGTTTGAGGGCCACGGCCTGGTTTGCGGCGGAGTGAGGTGATGGTCAAAATGGCGAATATCGAGGTCGAACCCGACGCGCGGCGCGAACGGACGCAGGACGAGCCGAAAAGAAATCGGGCCGCGCCATTCATCGCCCTGGCATTGGTATTTCTGCCGCTGAACGCCGGTATCCTGCTCTACACAGCCAAGAACGCAGCCGACCTCCGAGAAAGCCGCGAAGTTCTCGCAGGCGTCAAGCGCTCCCTCGACGGACTGAAGCTGCAGCACGAAAAGCAGGGCCGCAACATCGCCAGTGGCGCAAAGGCCGATGAGTTGGCGATCGTTCGGCAGCGATTGGAGAACCTGCAGAAGGCAGTCGCCGAGCTGGACGACGGGATCCGCTCCGGTCTGCCGAGTTCCGGCGGTTCTGTTATCCTGAGCGCCCCCGGCAAGGAGGTGACGCAGCGCCTGGCGCCTTCGTTGAGTGCCGCCGCCGCGGACCCGGAAGCCCAGGATGGCGGCCTGCCCTCCGTCGGCGACGAGGGCGTTTCCGTCTCTAACTTGCCGCGCTACGAAAGATCGGTTTCGCCGGAAGGCAAGTTGATCCTGCGGAAGGTGCGGTAGCAGTAGCCATAATCGTTCAGCCGGGCCAACACGACGACGCTCGTGCTGGCGAGACGCGTGGACGCAATAGCGAGATGTGACCCTCGCCAGACTTGTCGTTCACAGGTCTCTTGGTAGGAGCTCCGGGGCGGCGCGTCGGTCAACTATTACCGCTGCGCGTACTTCACGCTGTTCTTCATCAGCTCTAGGTTTCGCGCAGTCGTCTCGTTGCCGGGATCGAGTTCGTAGGCCTTTAAGAAATAACTGCGCGCCCTGGGAAGGTCGCCGCGCAGAAGATGGGAATAGCCGCGATTGTTGTAATAGACCGGGCTGCTGCCGATCATCTTGGCCAGCTGCTGGTAGGCCCGATCCGACGTGTCGAATCGCCCGATCATGTCAGCAGAGGCGGCGAAGCCAAGCCAAGCAGCAGGGTCCTGCGGAAATACAGCAACCGCACGTTTGTAGATGGCGTAGGACTTGCCGTAGTTTTTTTCCTTGAACTGCAGTTTGCCGGTCGGGATCAGTTCATCGTTTTTGTAGAAGGCGACGGCCGAATCGTCCTCGAGAGTTTTGGCGCTATCTCCGAACGCCGCAACGTCGTCGAAAGCAGCCGATTGGCATCCACTCAGGACGAGTGCGGCCAACAGCAACGGCGAAAGGCGACCAAGTCGTGACTGAATTTGAGCTATCAATATTCATCCCCTAAACACTGGGCGATCCTAGACTCGCGTTGTCTCGCGTTCACGTAAAATCCTATGCGATAGATTCTAACAAATAAAGAATTCGCGCCAGAGTCGCCATAGAGACACATACCTCCAATCACGATTGCGCCCCCTGAGGGGAAGCTTGCATCTAAGCCGGTTCGTTGCCGTCGGCCAAGCCGGAAGCGATTACCCGAGGCAGGAGCGAGTTGAAGAGACGAGCATCCGTGGAACTGCCGCTTGGCCACGTGCGTTTCGCAGACCCCGAGCAAACAGCTTTCCTCAGCGCCGATTAGCTCAGGTGAGAGGCGGGGAAACGCCAGTGAAGCTTGCTTACCCCTGCAACTGCGATGACTTCCCGAGAAGGCGCATTTTGATTCTTCCGGTAATGCCTGGGAGTGCAACCGACCGTATCAGCTCCTTAAGCGGAGTCTGCATCCACGATGCGCCGTGAAGCGCCCTTTATGAGTGGACGGCCGCCCGGGCGGCATCGTGGAAAGAAACGAGTTTCTCGCGTCTGTCGTCCCAAAGGACCAGCCTGATGCATTGCAAGCTTTCCCAAAGCGTAATGCGGCCGATATGCGCGAGCTGTGGGTGGTCGCGCAGAACTTCCGGCAGTCTGTAGTAAGGGATCCTGCTCGACAGGTGATGGACGTGATGAATGCCGATATTGCCGGTCAGCCATCGCAGCACCAGCGGCAGGTCGTAGTGGGAGGCTCCGTGTAGGGCTGCCTGGGGAAAGTGCCAATCCTCGCCGGCCGACCAGTGAGTATCTTCAAACTGGTGCTGCACATAGAAGAGCCAGATGCCGGCGGCGCCCGACAGCAGCACGATCGGCAGGTGGATCAGGAGGAACGGCAGGAGTCCGATCGCCCAAGCCATCAAGGCGGCACACACCACGATCGCGACATTCGTCGTCATTGTCGAGACCCAGGGCAGCGCCCCTGCGTTCATCATCCCGACCGGCAGGCGCTGCTTGAGGAGAAAGAGCCATGCAGGGCCGAAGCCGAACATTACCAGCGGGTGCCGGTACAGGCGATAGCCGAGGCGCTTCATGGGCGCAAGTGCACGGTATTCCGAGATAGTGAGCGTGGTGATGTCGCCGACACCCCGCTCGTCCAGATTGCCGGCCGAGGCGTGATGAGCGGCATGCGCCCGGCGCCAATAATCGTAGGGTGTCAGAGTAAGCACGCCGATGACACGCCCTGTCCAATCGTCGAGGCCGCGACGAGCGAAGAACGAGCCGTGGCCGCAATCGTGTTGGATCATGAAGAGCCGCAGGAGGAAGGCTGCGGCCGGGATGATTGCGATCAACCCGTACCAGAAGCTGTGAGCGAGGGAAAAATAAGCGATGGCCCAGAAGCCGGCAAACGGAACGGCGGTGACTAGAAGCTCCAGGACGCTGCGCCCAATGCGGGGCTGACGGTATTTCGCAAGGGTCTTCAACCATGCTCCGGCATTGTCTTCAGCAAGGGATGCCGGTGGACGGGCATGTGCATTCATCAAACTGGTCCGTATTTCCTCGCCTCACACGTCATCCGCAAGGCCCTGCGGCTTGCGGTTGAGTTTCAGGCACAGTGGTTGAGAAGGGTCAGGCCTGACGAGCCTTGCGTGCCGCATAACGGCGATCGCGCTCGGCTTTGCGCGCAGCTTCGCCGGCCACGACGCGTGCAACGCGATCGGCGACTTCAGCCTGCCGGGCTTCGGCTTCTTTCCTCGCCTCGATTTCGGCGGCCGCAGCCGCTGCTGCGGCTTCCGCCAGCAGGCGCTCGTTTTCGGCTGTCTTCAATGCTTCGCGTTCGGCCCGACGGGCTTCGCGTGCGGCCGCCACCGCTTCGCGGGCGGCAAGCCGCTCCTGCATCTCGGGATCAGTCGCCTTGGGGGCGGAGGCGAATTTTGCCAGAAGCTGACGCTTGGCCTCGGCTGCAGCAGTGCGGCGTTCGGCAAAGCCATTGGCGTTGAGGTGTCTCAATAGATATTTCCCTAATTCTCGTGGTCACGCGCTCTTCGGAAAGGGGACGCGGGTGTTGTGCCGGCAGATGGAGCCTTAGAACAGAAAAAAGGCCAGACATCCGCCTGGCCTTTTCGAACCTTTTGCCGCCATGCCAGTACATCCGTGGTCATCAGCGGCCAAAAGCTTTAGGCAGCGCGGAGCTGGCCTGCGGACATTTTGCCCGACTTTTTGTCTCGCTCGAGCTCGAAGCCGAGTTTCTGGCCTTCGACGATCGAATTCATTCCTGCACGCTCGACAGCCGAGATGTGAACGAACACATCAGCGCTGCCGTCGTCAGGCTGGATGAAGCCGAAGCCTTTGGTGGCATTGAACCATTTAACTGTGCCAGTGGTCATGACGAACCCTTTCTTAGCAACATTGATCATCGCTGAGCGACGCACAGCGGGTTTTCGACTTTTGAGAGGGAAGTTCGTCAAGAGGCGCAAGGCGCAGCAAAAACAAATATCGGCAAACAAAGTATCGATGTTATCTCACTACAGCACTTTGATAGCGCCGTCCACTTTTTGTTTTGAAATTCCCTCACGGCTACCTTTGGTAGCTCTCCGCTGATGAGTCGCCCACCCTCCCCGATCTGCGTTCCGAAACCGGTTCAAAGGTCCTGTCGTCCCCGCCGCGGCAAAGGATATGCTTCGGCTTCGTAGAGCTCCCGCATCTGCTGACCGTTGAAGCGTGCCTCCTCGACCTCCAAAACGGAGCCGCGAAGCATCGAGGCCGGCATGTCCTCGATCGCAAAGCGAAGTGCTTCAGCGACCGAATCAAACCGCCTGTAGCGAAGCCGGCTCGTTCTTCTCACGGTCTTGCAGGGATACAGTCCTGCGCCGGCACTGTAATCAAATATCGCCATGGGTGTGCTCCTTGGGCAAAGAGAGTGTAGCGGAAGCGTCATACGCCTCTCGAGGCGCTGTTGCCGTTCAGCAGGCCCGCGCTCGCGCATCCGGGCGCGTGTCTTCTGCAGTTGGGAGCATTATCCTTCGGGCGCTGCGTGCCGGAAAGGGCGTCTATGTCCAACGCTATGGGTTGCGGCAGAAGCGGCATGCCAGACGCCTCTGCCCCAATGGAAGCTATTTCTGCTTCTTGCCGAGGCTGAGCCCGCTGTTCGCGAACTTGACCTGGGTGCCCTGTGCAGCGGCCACCGGTGCCTTCGTCTTGTCTTTCTTTGGCTTTCGAACTTCGCGATTGCTTCTTGCCTGGCCTTTAGCCATCTGGTTCTCCTGATTTTCCGTTGGTTGTCGGCAGCAGCTTTCATGCTGCGGCATCGCCGTATGTTGCCCCACTCAGCAAGGACGCAATGTTCCCCGATCTAGGCAGGAAAGGCTGGCGCGCGGCGCTGCCAAACTGAATCGCTTGATGCGCAGTGCGGCCGCTGGCTCGGCTTTGCGAATTTGCTGAAGCCGAACGTTTTCGCCGTATCCAAATCCGCTGACGCTGACGAGGTTACGAGCGGTAGTGTGAAAGTGGAGGTCGGAAGACATGCTGTCCTCCTTTCGTTGGGGCCAGGACACCGAGGCCCCGAAGCAGCAGCGCCCTGAAAATGGCTGCTGAAGCAGACAGCATGCTCTCTTTAAGGGTCATAGGCAATCGAGCATCGCCATCAATCCGAGCTCGCCCACTGATTCTAGTCACAAACAGATGCAGTCGGTTATTGCGACGATTTCCTGTTCTGCGCGAGGTCGTCGATCTGAATCCCTTGAGGCTGCCAAGACTGACGGACGGTGCACGGCCGCGCTTCTTGCACTCAGAGAAAAAGTGAGTCGCCGTAGCGCGCACCACCCATCAGGACGGCCTGGTCCACGTAATACACGCGCTAGTGCGGAAAGAGGCTGGTCAGCGGCATGTGCGATTTGACGATCGGCGATTTCAGCACGACGTAGCTGAAATACTTGTCGATGCCGACATCCATATCGATCAATCGTTCCATGATCGTCTGATATTCGACGATGCCGCCGGTGACGAACTTCAAGAGATAGTCATAACCACCGGAAACCAGGTGGCACTCCACGACCGAATCGACTTTTTCGACGGCCGCGAGAAAACGGGCGAAATCGATCTGGCGATGGTTCTTGAGCGTGACCTCGGTGAACACCGTCAGGGTCTGCCCGAGCTTGGCGATATTGATCTGCGCCGAATAGCCGACGATAAACCCCTCCGCCTGCAATTTCTTCACCCGCATCAAACAGGGGCTCGGCGACAGATTGACGAGTTCGGCGAGCTCGACATTGGTGATCCGGCCGTTCTTCTGCAGTTCGTAGAGGATCTTGATGTCGATCCGGTCGAGTTTCATCGGCGCTCTCCAATTCGCGGGCAGACGGCACGGCAGCCATCACCGCCGGTCAGCATTTTATGCGGCCTCGGCTTGCTGGCAAGCCGAAATCAGAGGCGCCATGCTCTGATAAGCTTATGGAAATTTCCCCAGAATAAATCTCCGCCTGATGCCAGTCGAACCGAAGAATATGCCGTGAACGGGCGAAGTGCGGCAGTCTCCGGATCGTCCAGGCGCTAGAATGCCGGCGGATAGATTGGAGACCGTCGATGCCCGCCCCGCTTCTTCACATCGAAACGACGCCCGCCCTGCCGGCAAGCGCGGACGCCGTCGTCATCGGCGGCGGCATTGTCGGCGTTTTCGCGGCCTATCATCTGGCACGGCGCGGCCTTTCGGTCGCCCTCTTGGAAAAGGGTCGGATCGGCGCCGAGCAATCAAGTCGCAACTGGGGCTGGTGCCGCCAGCAGAACCGGGACGCCCGCGAACTGCCGATGGCGACGAAGAGTCTGTCCCTCTGGGAGAGTTTCGCCGAGCAATCCGGCGAGGACACCGGCTTTCGGCGCTGCGGCCTGCTCTATCTCAGCAATGACGAAAGCGAGCTGGCCGGCTGGACGCGCTGGGGCGAATTCGCCCGCAGCGTCGGGGTAACGACTCACATGTTGGATGGGACGCAGGCGAGCGAACGCGGTGCGGCGACCGGACGCCGCTGGAAGGGCGGCGTCTTTTCGCCGACCGACGGCACCGCCGATCCATCGCGGGCCGCGCCGGCGGTCGCCCGCGCCGTCATGAAGCTCGGCGGAACCGTACACCAGATGTGCGCTGCCCGCGGCATCGAACTCGAGGCGGGGCGCGTGAGCGGCGTCGTCACCGAGGCCGGCACGATCCGCACCCCCATCGTGGTGCTTTCCGGCGGCGCCTGGGCCTCCTCGTTCTGCCGGCAGCTCGGCATCCGCTTTCCGCAGGCCTCGATACGCGCGTCGATCCTCTCGGTCGCACCCGGCGCAGAGGGCCTGCCGGCGGCACTGCACACGGCCGCCGTCTCGGCAACGCGGCGTGGCGATGGCGGCTATACGCTGGCGATCAGCGGCCGCGCCCGGGTGGATCCGACGCCGCAGCAGCTGCGCTTTGCCCGGCAATTCGTGCCCATGTTCGCGCGGCGCTGGCGGAGCCTTGCTCCCGGCGGGATCGAAGGCTGGAAGTCCGGCCACGAAACGCTTCAGCGCTGGCGGCTCGATAGACCGACGCCGATGGAGTTCAACCGCATCCTCGACCCTCGCCCCGACCAGGCGCAGATACGGCTGACTTTGGAGCGGGCCCGGGTTCTCCTGCCCGCACTTGAGAAGCAGCCGGTCAGCGCCGCCTGGGCGGGCTATATCGACAGCACCCCGGACGGGGTCCCGGCGATCGGCGAGGTCGGCTCCCTGCCCGGCCTGGTGCTTGCCGCCGGCTTCAGCGGCCATGGCTTCGGCATCGGTCCCGGCGCCGGGCACCTCATCGCGGATCTCGTGACGGGTGAGCCACCGATCGTCGATCCGAAACCCTACCACCCCGATCGGCTGAACGGCTCGGCCTGGGGCAAGGTCGCCGATTTCTGACATGGCGCCTACTGCATGTTTCCGATTTAGGGATAGAACATGCAGCAAATCAAAGTGCTACAGCGACCTTGGTGGGTCTGAAAAGACGCACGGCGCTGTAGACGGCATGTGGCAGAGATAGGTCACATGCCATTGGCCCGCGAGCAGGCGCGCAGGTGGAGATGTGCGATTTCTGCGCGCACACTTCGCCGCTACCACGTCCCTCGCGTCCGAAGATGCAGGGCGCCGCAGCGGCGAAGTGCCTCCCCCGCTTTGCGTCCTCAGCTCTTTAAAGAACGTTTGCTAGCCCACGTCATTGCCGGCGCAGCGGACGACCCGCCGCACATGCCCTCTCCGCGGCCCGCAACGCGGGCCGCCACCGGAGCCGTAGTCGTGCAAACGTCGCTCGCCTTAGCCGAAGAACACCTGGCGCAAGCGAGCAAACAGTCCCGGCTGATTCTCGACAAGCATCGCGCGAATGTGACGTGCCGCCGTCGACGCACTTACGGTGGCGCCGAAATGGCAATAGCAGATGACCTTGTGCAATTGCTCGTCACTCAGTTCGAAGAAACGCTTCGCTTCGCCGTAGCTGTCGTTATCCATTCCAGCCGTCCGAAGGACCGGGTCCTCGAATGCAACGGAGATCGGCGTGCCGTCGCCGCGCATCGTCGCGCGTACATGCGCCGGCTGATACTCGGTCTCGTGCAACGTCGAAAGCCGCCTGTGCGGGTTGCGTTCCAGGAGTTCCGCCCAGCGCTCTAGACGCTCGCTGCGCGACAAGGCCCGGCGCGGAAGGTCCTGTTTGACCTCGGCGACGCTTTGCAGTTCTTCGATTGCATGGTGCTTCATTGTGACCTCCTAATCACCTTAGTTGGTCCCCCATTCCACCTCATACGCCTGATAAAACTGACTCCAACCGGGCGGGAAGTCCAATCACGAAAATGCCCGCGAACACTTAACCGGCGAGAACAGGCAGAATCGGCGCTAACCGCGGTCGCATGGCGCCCCGCTCAAGCGAGACAGCCGGCGTCCCGCGCGCGCCGGCCGTTGTCGCGATACCGTCTCAATCCTCGCGGAATGCGTGGCGCATCTGGTCGGTGAGCGGCTTCGCCAGATAGGAGATGACCGTGCGATCGGCGATCTTGATGAACACCTCGGCGGGCATGCCGGGATAGAGAGACAGCCCCTTGAGCTTGGCAAGGCTCTCCGGCTTCGGGCGAATGCGCAGCGGATAGTAGCTGGCGCCGGTCCGCTCGTCGTTTACGAGGTCCGGAGCGACAGTCACCACCTCCGCCTCGACCTCCGGCGTCGTGCGCTGATTGAAGGCGCTGAAGCGAATCTCGACCGGCTGGCCGATCCGGATCTGGTCGATATCGTGGGTCGCCACCCGCGCCTCGACCGTGAGATCGTCGGCCTCCGGTACCACGAGCATCAGCGTCTCGCCGGGATTGACGACGCCGTTCACGGTGTGCACGGCCAGCTGATAGACGCGGCCCGGCAGAGGCGCGGTGATGTCGAGCCGCCGCAACTGGTCGGTGGCGGCCGTGCGCCGCTCCTCATACTCGGCGATCTTCGCCTCGACGTCGGTCAGTTCCTTGGAGATCTCCGTGCGCCGATCCTCGTCCAATTGCAGGACCTGCAGGTCGACTTCGCTCGACTTGCCGCGCGCCTGGGCACGCGAGGCAATATGCCGTCCGCGATCGCCTTCGAGTTCCGCCCGCTGCCGCTTCAGGGTCGTCACGCGCTGCATCGGCACCAGGCCCTGGCCATAGAGCAAGTCGACGCCGGTCAGTTCCTCGGCGATTAGCGTCAAAGCATCTTCGATTGCCTTCAGCTGCACGGTCAAGCCTTCGATCTCATCGGCCAATTGCGCCTTGCGCGATTGAAGCTGCCCCTTCATTCCGAGCAGCGCCGTGCGGCGGCTGGCGAAGAGTTTCTGTTCGCCGTCGACGAGTTTGGTCGCCGCCGCACCGGAGATCAAGTTCGCGAGGTCCTTGTCGATCTCGAACGACGCTGCGCCGATCCGCTCCGCCTGCAGCCGCGCGCGGCGCGCATAAAGCTGCGCCAGCGTGCTGTCGACGATCGCAAGGTTCGCACGCACCGTGGTGCCGTCGAGACGGATCAGGACCTGGCCGGCTTCGACCCGGTCGCCTTCCTTGACCTTGAGTTCGCCGACGATGCCGCCGGTCAGATGCTGGACCTTCTTGACATTGTCGTCGACGACGACCACGCCGCCGGCGACGATCGCGCTCGACAGCTCCGTCGTCGCCGCCCAACCGCCGACGCCGGCGACGAGGGCGAGCGCGAGGACCGAGACCCCCATCATGTGACGCTTGAGCGAGCGGCGCGCAGCTGAGATCTTTTGCGTGCTGCCGCTCATTGCTTTGCCTCCTGGCCTTCCGAGACGATCTTCAACGGCGACGGGCGTTCCGCCTGTTGCGGCCTTAAGACCTTGCCGAGCACGTCCTCTTTCGGGCCGAAAGCCTGCATGCGCCCCTCGTTCATCATCAGGACGACATCGGTGCTCGCAAGCGCGCTTGGCCGATGGGCGATGACCACCACGATGCCGCCGCGATGACGCACATTCATGATTGCCTCGCTGAGCGCCTGCTCGCCCTCCGCATCGAGGTTCGAATTCGGCTCGTCGAGGACCACCAGGAAGGGATCGCCATAGAGCGCCCGGGCGAGCGCGATGCGCTGGCGCTGACCCGCCGACAGGGCTGTGCCGCCCTCCCCGATCTCGGTATCGAAACCATTTGGAAGCCGCAAGATCAGGTCATGGACTCGCGCCGCCTTGGCTGCCGCGACGATCGCTTCCGACGTCGCATCCGCGGCGAAGCGGCAGATATTCTGCGCTACAGTTCCAGCGAAAAGCTCCACGTCCTGCGGCAGGTAGCCGATATGCTGCCCGAGCGCGTCGCTGTCCCATTGGTCGAGTGCTGCCCCGTCGAGGCGCACCGAACCGCGATAGGCCGGCCACACGCCGATGAGGGCGCGCGCCAGCGACGACTTGCCGGAACCGCTCGGCCCGATAACGCCGAGCGCGCTGCCGGCGCGGACCGTGAAACTGATATCCGTGAAGATCAGCCGTTGCGCCGCCGCAGGTCCGCTCCCCAAGGCCTCGACGCTCAAGCGCTCGTGTGGGTTCGGCAGCGCCAGCGGCGTTTCGGCCTCGGGCAATGCCTTCAGCAGGTCCTTCAGGCGCTGCCAGCTCTGTCGCGCCTGAACGAGGCCGCGCCAGTTGCCGATGGCGAGCTCCACCGGTGCAAGCGCCCGGGCGGTCAGGATCGAGCCGGCGATGATGATGCCGGGCGACGCCTGGCCCTCGATCACCAGGACCGCGCCTGCGGCCAGCACGCCCGACTGTAGCGCCATGCGGAAGACCTTGGACAGCGCGCCATAGCCGTTGCCGATGTCGGATGTGCGCCTGTTCTGTTCCCGGAATTCCGCGTTGCGACGCTCCCAAATCTCGCTGAGCCGGCCTGTCATGCCCATCGCCTGGACGACCTCGGCATTGCGCTGCGAGGCTTGGGCGAAAGCGTTGCGGAGGCCGCCCGCCTCGGACGCCTTCCTGGCAGGGGCCTGGGTGCCGCGGTTGGTGAGATAGGTGAGAAGCGTCAGGACCAGGCCGCCGCCGATCGCCACGAAGCCGATCACCGGATGAAACAGGAAGCAGATTGCGACATAGAAGGGGAGCCATGGCAGGTCGAACAGCGCCGCCGGCCCGGCACTCGAAAGGAACGAGCGAACCTGATCGAAGTCGCGCAGCGCCTGGAGCCCGTCGCCCTGCATCCGAAGCTTCAAGGGCGCCTTCACCACCGCCCGATAGATGCGGCCGCTCAGGCTTTCGTCGAGCGCTCCGGCGATCCGGACCAGCATGCGCCCCCGGATCAGCTCAAAAGCGCCCTGGAAGGCATAGAGCAGCAGGGCCAGCAGACAGAGCGCAATCAGCGAGGGAATGCTGCGGCTCGGCAGAACCCGGTCATAGACCTCGAGCATGAAGAACGAGCCGGTGAGATAGAGGATATTAACGAGCGCACTGGCGACGCCAACGCCGACAAAGGCGGATCGGCAATCCCGCAAGGCGGAGGCGGGATCGACGTTCCTGCCGTTCGATACTGCTAAAGGTTCAGGCACTGGCCAAGATCTCCAGGTACGGCATGTCCGGCCGCGGGGCGGCCTTGTTGATGATGTTCCGGCGCGGGCGCGCCGGAGAAGCAGGATGCTCATTCAAGCTCTTGTTCGGCAGCTTAAATCACACCGGCCTAATTTTTTCAAAGCGTGCACGGAACAGTTGTTCCCGGGGAAACAGGAGTTTAATCCAAAGGTTGCCGGTTGACCATCGCCGGGTGTCGCCGGGACGCGGGTTTAAGACCGTCGCGGCACCTCTGAGGCATAATTGTAAAGGGCATCGCCACTGCTTTTCTTCCCCGGAAACTAGGAACTACATTGATGTCGGCAGACGAATGGTGAGCGACAAGCTCTCTGCTAGGCCGCTTCCTCCGGGGTATCCTCAGCGAAGCGCTAAGTCTGCCGAGGCGTGAGAGTCTGGGGTCGCTTTCGCCGTCAGTTTAAACAACTTTGCGAGGCGCCTCTCCGATCGTGGTAGGAGGCGCCAAGGCGGCCGGATACCAAGCGATCTTCTCAGGCGCGGATTGGAGGATTTGGAGAATGGAAACCTCGAACGCTATTCTGATGGCGTGGGAGGAAACGAGGTTCGCCGCTCCGATCCGCATCACCAAGCCACCATACACGGCTCTCGCAGCCGCGTAACCATCGGTGAATATGAAGGTTGTTTCACTCCCCTGTTCAATTGTGTACTCGTAGTACCCTGCAAGCCGCAGGCGCATTTGCTCGACGAAGCAGTGCGGGTTTGACAGGAAAACGTGGCACGCGAAGACGTGCTCATGCATACATCCCTCCTTCGAATTAGCGTCTCGCCTTTTAAGTACGTCTGTGTGAGTGCCTATCGAACCGGTGCACCGCCAATCTCTCCACGAACATCATGGAGCACGCTCCCCAAAGCCCGGATTTCGTCCTCCGAGTGGCCGGCGGTCGGGCACAGTCGCAGCCCTGCCCTTCCCCTTGCAACCGTGGGAAAGAAAATGGCCGACGTGTAGAAACCGCGGTCCAGCAAAACTCTTGCCGCTGCGATTGCCTTGAGTTCGTCACCCACTTCCACGGTGCGGATCGGCAAGGGGGAGCCTCGCTGCTCCGTTGGGACGAGGCTGTCGAACAGGGCGACGCGCTCCCGGAGCGTCTGTTGTAGCTTTGCAAGTTCTTTCGTCCTATGCAATTTCTGCGATGCCAGCGCGGCACCAATGGCTGCGACGTTCAGCGAAGCTGAAAACGCGTGTGCCACCGCAAACCTTCGAAACAGCTCTTCTTGTCGAGCCGTGCCAAGCAGGAGCATACCGCCCGAGGCGCCGAAGCCCTTTCCGAGCGAGGCCGCGATTATGGTTCGCTCGCCCAAGCGGCCGGCGATTTGCGATCTGGCAAAGCCTTCACCATGCTGACCGAACAGTGACACCCCGTGTGCGTCATCAACATAGAGGAAAAGACCGTAGCGGTCCTGGAGGCGGAGCAGACGTTCGATATCGGCGCTTCCGCCCATCGAATAAACGCCATCACAAACAAAGGCGACGGAATCGTTGGTTTGGCAGAGAGTTTCAAGGGCTTCAAGGTCGTTGTGCGCGACTGTCTCAACCCTGGTTTCGGTGGCAATAGTTCCCTTGTGAAAGGCGAGTGTCGCGTGGGCGAGGCGGTCAAATACCATCACGGGTTTGATACCACCGGTCAGATACCCAGACGCGATCAGCGGTAATGCGCTCATATTCGCCGCCAGCACCGTGCTGTAGGTGATCACCCTTGCGCCAAACAACTCCGATAAGGCCGCTTCTAAATCCCCAAGGATTGAGAAATTGAGGCGCGTTCTTGCACACGACCAATGGAGCGCGCCGTATTGGCTCAGCGCTTCGATCGCGCCTGCGACGATGTGCGGATGATTGTCGAGACCAAGATAAGAGCACCGTACGAAGTCAACGACATGGCGGCCATTTTCCTGGCGCAGCGCCACAACGCGTCCCGCCAGTGGGCGTCCATAGATCGCCATCAATCCCTGGAAATGCGCCGCCTCGAAGTGACTTTGAGCATACTGAATGAGGCTGCTGGTGTTTCTGTAGGCGCTGTTGCCTGCAACGCTTTCCTGCCCTGGTAATTCGGCTTTCATTTCTTCCTCCCAATGGGTCATTAAATTCGAATGTATCGGGAGCATTAAATCTTTTAGTCTAAGATTCAACAAAGTATATGTGAAATATTGCAAAGCCTTAGTTTCAACATACAACTAATTTGTTAAATATTAATCCGCATCTTTACATTTCGAGCAATTGTAATTTGGCAATTCAACCTTTGAAATGGGCGCATCAGTCCCACCTTGCGTCCATGTCCAAGGCATAACCCGTGGCTCGCACCGTGCGTATCATGTTACGCCCAGTTAGCCGCTCAAGTGAGCGGCGCAATCGCCCGACGTGCACATCGACCGTGCGAGGCTGCACGAAGAGATCTGAAGGCCAAGCAGCTTCGATCAGTTCCAAGCGACTGAAGACACGGCCTGGCTTTTCAACTAGGCACCGCAATAGATTGAATTCGATGGGGCCAAGCTGGATCTCTTTATCACCATAGACGACCATGCGGCGTCCGGCTTCTATCCTGAGCCCGCCAAAGATGGTGGCTCCTCCCCCGATTGCCTCGGTCGGCCGTGTACCGTTAGCGTCACTCCGGGAGAGAGAACAAAGATATGCCAACAACCTTGGGGGTGAGACTGGGCGGAAGAAATTTTCGTCAATGCCCGCTTTGATCAGCGCCAGGTAGTACCGCTCATCCCCCGACGAAACGAGCGCGATCGTTGGAACACCCGCGGTCGCGTCGGAGGCCTTAATTGCAGCACACGTTTTCACCGCCAGTCCCGAGTCTTTTGCCGTATCCAGTATGATCGCCGTGACGTGCCTTGTGGCGGCACGTTTGATTACTTCATCCTCACCGACCAGCGCTGTCTCAAAGCCCTCACGTACGAGGATATGTGCCAGAAGCACGTAGAAGTCTGCATCGTCCGAGCAAATCAGTACCAAGGGTTTCGCGTGTTGAGCCTTCATGCCCCTGCTCGCCTCAGCCATTTGATGTCACAAATTAGACAAGTAATACGCTCCTTCTTGCGCCGGAAGCCTTAGAATTTTAGTGTTTTCGCTTATTGCATCGTGAAAAGTGTAAAATACGACTATTTGTCACGCATCTTTGTTGCAACATTACGCCGATTGTCGGCGGGCGTTAGGCACTCTTTTGGACTCAGTTCCGCCGGACTCGCTATTCAGGCCCCAATGACTTCAAAGGAAACGCCAGATCATCTGAAGACCAGCCGCGATCAAGTCCCGCACGAAAGCAGCGCGAGCTCTCACTATAGTGGAGGCCTTGCACGAGAAATTTGCCATGTCGCAGCGCCGCGTCAGCTCGCGTCGTCAACGGACAGTGAAACTCATCAGAGTCAACGACAGGAAAGCTTACAGTTTTCTTACTGGCACGAGGCCCGGGGTCGTTTGCTTCGGCTCCAATAGCTAAAATCGGCCCGCGGGGGTCGGTCGCGGGCGAACAAAAGCTACTTTTGTACTGGTTGCGCGACTTCGTCGAGCGAGTAGCCCATGGATCGCACTGTGCGAATGATGTTCGGCCCATATCGGTTCAGCGCACGCCTAATGTGTCCGATGTGAATGTCGACTGTGCGTGGCTCGACTTCGGCTTCGCGCGGCCAACCAGCCGCGATCAGATCTTCGCGACTGTGCACGATGTCGGGCGTCCTCATGAGATGCAGAAGCAATCTGAACTGCAGGGCGGAGAGACGCACGGCGTGACCGTTGCGGGTGACCCGGACCCTCGTGACGTTCATCTCTATATCCGCGCGGCTGAAGATCAGCTCGGGCGCAGCTCGAGGGCGAGGATCGTGTGGCAGTTTCGTATGAAGCCGCTTCAGCAAGGAGAGCAACGCGATTGGTTTGAGGGGACGGAATAAAACGGTATCGACTCCGGCGGCCTGAAGGTTACGGCTGAGATCGGCCTCCAGTGAATTTGCGAGCGCCGCAACTGTCACGTCGTCGCCGCCTGCCGTCCTAATTTGGCGGCAAAGCCCGGGGGCCTCCTCCCCTCGACTGCTGCAGTCGAGTAGGACGGCGACTGCGTTTTCAGTCTGGACCGCATCAAGAAGCTCCTTTGGATCGACGCAGATCCGGGCCGGAAATCCCTCGGTCTCAAGAATGTGTTTCAGGAGAAGGAAGAGCTCCGCGTTGTCCGTATGAATCAGTACTTCCGCATCCATCTCGCATCCTGTGTGGCCCGAAAACTCCCTTGTCAAAGCGGTGCATATTCTCCGCCGTTAACGTCTATAGTCGCGCCGTTTACGTAAGCCGCCTCATCTGACGCCAAAAAGCAGATAACCGCCCCAACTTCTGCCGGTTCGCCCAAGCGGCCGGCGGGAATGCGGGCAACAGCCGCGCGATTGATCGCACTGTCGCGCGGTCCGGCCAGCTCGGTGGCAATCCTGCCTGGTGCAACGACATTCACCGTAATTCCTTCGGCCGCGTATCGCGCAACCAGCGAGCGTGCGAGCCCCGCAAGCGCGGCTTTCGAGGCGACATAGGCGGTGCCAGCGATTTTGGGTAGCGCACGGCCGGCAATGGACCCGACAAGAACGATGCGGCCAAAGCCTTGCGCCACCATGCCAGGAATGGCCGCCTGGCAGCACAGCATTGTCCCGGTCAGGTTGACGGAAAGAACGGCGTTCCATTGATCGAGCGTGATCGCTTCGAATGGGGTTGGGCCGTCTGGCCCCTTCGGTGATATTCCCGCGTTGCAAACCAGAATTTCAGGCTTTCCCCAGTAGTTCTGCAATTCTTGAAAGAAGGCTTCGATCTGCGCCGGTTCGGCAAGCTCGACAGCGCGAGCGAACACGCGCTCGGAGCCGAAATCCCGCGAAAGCGCCTGGGCGGCGCTTTCAACGTTGATGCGTCTCTGACCGAAGATGGCGACCCGGCATCCGCGCTCGAGCAGGTCACAGGATGTTGCCAAGCCAATCCCGGACGTGCCGCCGGTGACGACGGCAATCCTTGCTGTGGCATGGCGGCTCATGCGGCTTCATCCATCTTGGCGAAGAGTGAGAGAGGAGGATGCGCCGCCGGGTCGGTCATCACTTCGATTAGAAGCGGCCCGTGCTCCAAGCCGCGCTGCAGATGATAGGCAAGCTCGCTCGGATCCTCGACACGAACCGCTGGGCAGCCACAGGCTTCCGCCAATTTCGCATGATCCACCTCGGCGAAGTGGCATGCCGAGGTGAAGCTGCCGAACTTCACCGTCTCCGCGTCGCGCTGGAAACCGAGAATGCCGTTGTTGAGCACGACGATGGTGACAGGAAGCTTCATCCGCACCATGGTCTCGAGCTCGGCCCAACTGTGGGCAAAGCCGCCGTCTCCGACAATGGCGACCACGGGCTTGTCCGGGCGGGAAACCTTGGCACCGATCGCGAGCGGCACCCCCCAGCCGAGCCCCGCCAGCCCGCGCGGGGTGATAAAACGCATTCCGCTCGCCGGCGCTCTCAATTGGCCCAGGACCCACATGGATGAGTAGCTCGCGTCGGCGACGACCGTCACATCTTCGGTTAGCAGATCCTGGAGCTCCGCCATAAGCCGCTCCGGGCGGATCGGGCGGGAGCGCGATGTCGCCACGTCGCGGCGATCATGTTCGAAGCGTCTCCAATATGCAGCGATGCACTCTTCGAGCCGCGCTCGATCCGCATGCCGGCGTGTGAGGTCGATGCGCGAGAGCGCCACGCGCAGCGCCGCAAGCGTCTCCCGCGCATCGCCGAGGAGCCGAAGAGATTCGTAGTTACGCCCGATCTCAGCCGGATCGACATCGATGTGCACGACCGTCGCGCCCGGAGGAATTTGGTGCCAATTGTCGGTGCCGTTCTGGTTGGTCCGCGTTCCGATGAGAAGGACCAGATCAGCGGCTTCGACCAAAGCGGACGAGTGTCGTCCGAGCGAGCGCGGGCCGACTAGCGAGCCTAGCACACCGGCGGACAACGGATGGTATTCGTCAACCGCTCCCTTCCCCATATTCGTGGTGAAGACCGGCAGGCATGCTTCCTGCTGTAGGCCCGCAAGTTCAGCCGCGGCGCCGCTGCAGTGAATGCCTCCGCCGGCAATAACAATTGGCGCTTTCGTCGCTGCGATGAGAGACGCGACGTCTGCGAGTGCGCCATCTGACGGGCGGAGGCGATCCAGGGGCCAATGCCCCAGGTTTTTTGAACGCGTGGCTGCTGGCGCTCCCGCCTCTGTACGGAGGAGATCCGCCGGCAGCAAAAGCGCGGCCGGCCCGGCTCGGCCGGACGTCGCGGCCGTGAAGGCGGCGTCCACATAATCGTCGATGCGTTCCGGGACCGTGACGCGCCGTACCCATTTGGTGCAGGATTGAAAGAGAGCGATTTGGTCAAATTCCTGAAAGGCATTCCGGTCCGTTTGGTCTCGCTCGATATCCTGCACCAGTGCCACTAGCGGCACACTGGCCTTCAGGGCCTCGGCAAGCGGCGGCACAAGCAAGGTTGCCGCGGGACCGTTCTGGGCTGCGACGACACCGACCTTGCCGGAAACACGGGCGTACCCGTCGGCCATCGCGCCGCCCATATTCTCCTGCCGGTAAGCGATCTGTCGAATGTCTATCGCCTCGGCGGCGAGAATGACGGCCGATGGAAGGCTTTGGCCGAAAATGAATTCCACGTCGTGGCGGCGAAGAATCTTTGCGATCCGCTGCGCAACGGTTTCGATGGGATTATGCTGCGTCATTGCGCGCGCTCCTTTCCGGATTGAGTGTCGGCATCAAGAAAATTGTCAAATGCTCTGAGGATGAGGTCGACGTCATTGTTGACCATAACCGTCGAGAGGCAGGCCGCGGCCCCATAGGGGAGCAGTACCCCGGTTTCCAGGAAGTGGCGGCTCATTCGTCGCATCAGCGAGGTCTCTTCGGCGCTTAGATAGGCATCGCGATACTCAGCGGGCGCGACCTGCTTCGGGTGGATCCGAAAGAGCGAGGCGGCGCCGGTCACCGAGAACGGGGCATCGCGCCTGGCAATGATTGCCCTCAAGCCGTCGCGCACTCTGCCCCCCATCGCGTGGAGGCGATCGAAGGCATCTGGTGTCATCGCTTCCATGGCTACACGGCCGGCGACCATGGAAACGGGATTTGCGGAAAAGGTGCCACCTTGTGGCAGCAGCGGCTTCGCATCGTCGGTGCCGAAAACGCGCATCACTTCTTCGCGGCCGCCTATGGCGCCAATCGGAAAGCCACCTCCGATGATCTTGCCGGCCGCAATCAGGTCGGGTTCCAGACCGTACCGTGCCGAAGCGCCGGCATAGCCTTGCCGAAGATTGAGCACCTCGTCGGCGATGACCAGGATCCCGTATTTGCTCGCTGTTTCCGACAACGTCTCTATGAAGGCGGGTTCCGGATGCATCAAGCCCGCCCGGCTGGGCATGGGGTCGATCAACACGCAGGCGAGACGGTCGCTTGCTGCGCTCAAGCCCTTTTCCAGTCCTTCGACATCGTTGAAGCGAAGAAGGTGCACGTCCTCGGCGACGCTTGCCGGTGTGCCACGATAGGCAGGAGCGACGACGGGCGACGGATCCCAGCCATCCTTGCCGGGCGAAACAGACTGCCCCGCCTCCGCCCAGTCATAGGCACCGTGATAGGCACCTTCGATTCGCGCGATAGCGGGCCTGCCGGTGAAGGCGCGCGCCGCCTTGATGGCAAACATCACGGCTTCCGTGCCGCTGTTGACGAAGCGAACCCGCTCCATTGCGGGAATGCGGGCCGTCAGCAGTGCCGCTAGGCCAATTTCATGTTCCGTCGGGTTGGCGAAACAGGTTCCCGAGCGCAGCAGGTCGACGACAGCCTCCGAGACTGGTTCGAAGCCATGTCCGTGAATGAGCGTGGTAAAGTTGTTGTTGAGATCGAGGAATCGGTTCCCATCAACGTCGACGAGATAGGCCCCCTCTCCGCGCTGAACATAGATCGGGAACGGATCCTTCTCCACCGTGGCGCGGGTGGTTCCATCTGGAAACACCGCCTTGGCGCGGTTGAATAGATGCTTGGACCTACTGCGCGCAGACCCCTGCTGCAGCCTGTTTGTTGCTTGAACGAGCATAGTTCCGGTTTCCTGGTGTGAGAAATCGACCGCTCGCTTTGCACGAGCTTCGCATTTTTGTTGCAACAAAAATGCGACCCGTCAAGTCCATGCAACAAAAACTTAGCTTGATGAACCGGCGCCCCTCTCCTGATTAGCGCGCTTCAGCCGCCGATATCCGTCGCGGATATCATTCTCCATCGCTGCCCTGAGGCTCGGCGCGTCGCGCTCTTCGAGAGCCTCCATGGCGATCTCGTGGTTGCGAACTCCATATTTCTCCTCGGCAAACTCTGGGTAGAGATTGTGCAAGGAGGGGCCGATCCTCAGCCAGAGACTTTCGATCATCGAGACGAGATGGGGAAGCCCCGAAAGACGATAAATCGCAAAGTGGAATTCCTTGTTGTGCCAGAGCGCCTCGGCATAACGTCTTTGGTCGAGGGCGGAGTTGATAAGCCTCTGTAAGGTCTTTAGTTCCTCCACGTCGGCAGGCGTGCCGTGCTGGGCGGCCTGCTCCGAAGCGAGCCCCTCGAGCGCCAGGCGCGTCAGCGTTATTTCTCGAAGCGCGGGCGCGTCGAGAACCGGAACGACGACCGTCTTCGGCCCGGCGTAAACAAGCGCCCCCTCGCTCGACAGGCGATTGATCGCATCGCGCGCGGGCGTTGTGCTGACGTCGAGATCCTGGGCGACGGCGCGAACCGTCAACTTGTGGCCAGGCCTATAGACCCCACGGATGATGCGCTCCTTCATTTGCCGATAGGCCGCATCTCCCAACCTTTCCATTGCGCGCTCGACCTGCGGCGCTTCGTTTGGAATTTCCGGCATTTCACTCCCGCGATCAGTTGACAGTATTGAGTTTTGATGCAACAAAAATGAAGTGTGAAGGTTTTGCAAAGCTTTTGTCGCATCAGCGGTATTAGCAGCTTTCCCTTGCGCCGTCACGCGGACCGCAAACTAGGGTCCCGTGTGAACCAAAGCCTCAGCAATAGCACCTCGTCCTGACTCCTCCTCAGAGTCGGAAGACGGATCTTCATTGCGGTCGGAATCGGCCGTGCCCAGGGGAGAGACGCCGAAAAGCGTCCAGCAGCTGAAAGGAAAGGCGGATTTGATCGGTCAATCTCTGTCCCTTGCGGGACTTCAAAAACGATACGGCGAGGCCAATGCGGTTCGCGAGCTATCGCTCGACATCGCTGCCGGGGAGTTTGTCTCTCTGTTGGGGCCGTCCGGCTCCGGCAAGACGACAGCCTTGACGATGATCGCCGGTTTCGAGGCGCCAAACGCCGGGCGGATAACCATCGGGGGGCGCGATGTCACCTACCTTGCGCCCAATCACCGCAATATTGGGATGGTATTCCAGAGGTATGCGCTTTTCCCGCATCTGACCATCCGGCAGAACATCGCGTTCCCGCTGAGGATGCGCGGTCGGATGCAAAAGGCCGCAATCGCGCGGCGCGTCGACGAGATGCTGGAGCTCGTGCAACTCTCCGGCTACGCAGATCGCTACCCCAACCAGGTTTCGGGTGGTCAGCAGCAACGCGTCGCCGTGGCGCGCGCTTTGGCGTTCGAGCCCCCCGTCCTCCTGATGGATGAACCGCTCGGCGCGCTCGACAAAAAATTGCGTGAGGCGATGCAATTTGAGATCAAGCGCCTGCAGGAGCGGCTTGGCGCGACCGTCGTCTATGTAACCCACGACCAGGACGAGGCGCTGACGATGTCGGATCGCGTCGCCATCATGGCCGATGGCCGCCTGGCGCAGTTCGGCACGCCGGCGGAGCTCTACCGGCAACCGAAAACCGAGTTCGTCGCGGACTTCATCGGCCGGATGAATTTTATCGATGGCGATTGCCTTGAAAGCTCAGCTGAACATGCGGTCGTGCGTTTATCCGAGGGGATCGTGCTCAACGTTCGCTCAGTCGCGAACGGCCGCGAGCGCAGGTGCACAGCCGGCGAACCTTTGCGCATGGCAATCCGTCCGGAACGGATGCGGCTTGTGAAGCGAGGCCATGGGGGCGCCGATGCGCTGCCAGGTGTCGTCGACGCCGCTGTATTCATCGGCTCCACCTACATCTATCTCGTCCGCCGTGCCGATCGCCTGGAGGCGAGCCTGCAGGTGCAGATCGCCGCCGACGGGTTCGTGCCATTCCAGAAGAACGACGAGGTGGACATCCTCCTCAATGAGGAGGCCTTGCACATCTTTCCTGTGACGGAGAGGCGCGCTGCATGACGAACTCCTCGCCACGCTCGTCCGCTCGGTCAACGTTGTCGTCGGCACGTTTTTATTCGCCGTCCGCATCATTGGGATTGGCCGCACCGCTCCTCGCTGCCCTGGTGGCAGGCTTTCTCTACCCGGTTGTGCGGCTCGTCGCATTGAGCTTCTCCGGAGGAACATTTGACCACTACCGGCGCATTTTCTCCGAACCGCTTCATCTCGGCGTTCTTTTAAGCACGATCGAGGTCGCTCTCGTGGTGACGATCGCGAGCCTCGTCGTCGGCTTTCCGGTTGCCTACCTCATGGCGCGGCTCAGCAAGGGCTTGGCCGTGGTTGTCGCAGCCTGCGTCTTCATTCCGTTATGGACTTCCGTCCTCATCCGCTCCTACGCATGGGTCGTCCTTCTCCAACGCAAGGGCATCGTCAACCAACTGCTCCTCGAAATAGGCGTCACCGACGGGCCGCTAAAGCTGATCTACACGCAGGGTGCAGTCATCCTCGCCATGACGCACGTGCTGATGCCATTCATGATCCTGCCGATCTATTCGGCACTGCGCGCCCTTCCCCCCGATTACATCCGCGCCGCCCGCAATTTGGGAGCCGGGCCTGTGCGGGCTTTCGTTGCCGTGACACTACCGCTTAGTCTCCCTGGCGTCTTCGCCGGCAGCGTGATGTGCTTCGTGCTCGCGCTCGGCTTCTACATCACACCGGCGCTGGTGGGCGGTCCTGGCTCAATGCTGATGGCGACGCTCATCGGCCAGCAGACGACAGTTCTACTCGATTGGCCGTTTGCGGCAGCGCTTTCGACCGTGCTTCTCGCCGTCACTCTCCTTTTTGTCCTGCTGTTCCGCAGGACGCTATCGCTCAGCAAGGGATTGAACAGTGTCCATTGATCAAGCACAGGTGCACGGCCGCCTTCCCGCAGCCCTTGATTTTTTCGCCTCTCCGACGATCCGCGCCTGCACAAGAGGGGCGGTCATTCTGGCCATTGGTGCGGGGATCGGATGCGTTCTCTTCTTTCTGCTGCTTCCGACGCTGATCGTCGTACCGATGTCGCTCAGTGAAACCGACTATATTGAGTTCCCGCCGCGGGGCCTGACGCTCAAATGGTATAGCGCCTACTTCAATGATCCGGACTGGATGGCTGCAACATGGTTCAGTCTCAAAATCGCCCTGGCGACAACCGCGACAGCAACGGTCGTAGGCACTATGGCGGCTCTTTCGATCGTACGAGGATGTCTTCCGTTCAGATCCGCATTGCAGGCGCTCGCGCTCGGACCGATGATCGTGCCACACATCATCCTCGGTGTGGCGCTCTATCTCGCCTTTGCGCCGTTGCAGCTCACCGGCAGCTTTTTCGGCTTCCTTGTCGCACACACCGTTCTTGCAGTTCCCTACGTGATCATCACCGTAACGGCGTCTCTGCAGCGTTTCGATCCGACGCTGGAACTGGCAGCGTTGAACTGCGGAGCTAACAGGCTGCAGGCGTTCTTTCTGGTCGTGCTGCCGAACATAGTGCCCGGTGTCGCAGCCGCGGCAGTGTTTGCCTTTCTCGCCTCATTCGATGAAGCAACCGTTGCGTTCTTCATATCGGACATCGGAGGCAAATCGATCGGACGCAAGATGTTCGAGGATATCGACTTCAACCTGACGCCTGTCATCGCCGCGGTCTCGACCGTGCTTGTCGCCACCTCCCTCCTGCTCATGGGCGCGGTTCATCTCCTCAATGCCCGTAAGCCCAACGCGTGAAAACGGCGATGTCCGTTTCCCACCAACTGATCTGCTAAAGGGAACCTCTCATGACCTCTCTGCTTTCGCGTTTCGCAAAAATCCTTAAGCCGACCATTGCCAGTCTACTCTCCTTGATAGTCTTGACACTCCCGACGCTCGCCGCCGAGCAGGTCATCATCGCTTCGACCGGCGGTGCCTATGACCGGGCCCTGAAGGAGGCATGGTTCGATCCGTTCACCAAGGCGACGGGCATAGAAGTCGTAACCGTCGTCGCGACCAACGCTGAAATGCGAGCAAAGGCTGCCGCAATGGTGAAAACCGGAAATGTCAATTGGGACCTCTATCTCGATGGCGAGATTCAAGCCGCGTCAAAGGCGCATCGAGAAGTCACGGAGGACCTGACCGAGTACTGCCGCCAGTTTGCCGGTCGAAAGGACCTTAGCGCCAATGCCTGCTTGGCTGGCGGAGCGCTCTTGCAGTCGACGGCAACGCTGTTGGCCTACAGGACCGGGAAGTCCGGCGATCCCGCTCCAGAGACCTGGGCCGACATGTGGGACACAGATAAATTCCCGGGAGAACGCGCCTTCCCGAATTTCGACGACCCCTGGCGCGTCATGGCCGCGGCGCTTCTCGCCGACGGCGTCACGCGAGATGAACTGTTCCCGCTCGACATCGATCGTGCGTTGGCCAAGCTCGATAAGATCAGGCCTTCGATCTCACTGTGGTGGAAAACCGGCGATCAAAGCATGCAGGGGTTTCGCAATGGTGAGTATTCGCTTGGGCAGATCTGGTTGACGCGCGCAAAGGCGATGCAGACCGAAGGACTGCCGATCGCCTGGTCCTACAAGGCCTCTTTCCTCGTCGGCGACCGGATAGCACTCCTCAAAGGGGCGCCGCACCGCGACAATGCGCTCAAGCTGATCGCATTCTGGCTGAATTCTCCGGCGGCCCAGGCCAAGGCGTGCGAGGTTCTTTCCTGCACGCCCCCAAGTCGTGACGCCATTGCGTTGATGTCCGAGGAAGCGCGCGTTACAATGCCGCAAGGCGACGACGTTCGGGATTACGTGATCGTGCCTGATGCGGAATGGATCAACGCCAATACTGCAATGCTGCTGCAACGTTGGAATGAGTGGATTCGCTGACAGCGCGAGGCACATCCATGACCACCGGCGCCGGCGCAGCGATCATCTACCGCAGCGCCTCGCCTAGGCATTATCCGGACTACCAGTTTAATGGAATCTACCGCTCGAAACCACGTGCACGACTGATCACGCGTTCGCGGCGATCGGAGACGATCTTCTGGCTGCTGTTGATCCGCACAATCTGCTGCAGCACCCTGAGCCTGTCCTGCAGCGCCTCGAAAGCCGGCCGCTGGGCCGGCGGCACTCTGTTGAGGAGATCCTTTTCCCCCCGAAGAATGGCATTGCGCCCGAAGCGCTCGTCGAGCGCGCTGCTGACGGCAGCAAACTCCCGGCGGATATCCGAATCGAGTGAACCGGCCACCGAGTCGAGCTTTCGGCTCTCCTTCTTCATCTCGGACGCTAGTCGCTGCAGGGTTTCCTCGGCTGATTTCGAGAGACCGGGAATAGCAACAGCCATGCGCCGACGCTCTTCCTTAACAGCCTGGCGCTCGGCATCGAAGGCGCTGACGTAAGCCGCGTTGAGCGAACGCAGATGGACGGCCGCTTCCGACACTGCCTGCAGTGCCTCCTTCCTTTCCCTACCGGAGGCAAGCATCCGGTCCATGAGACGATCCGAGCCGCGGAGCGCGCCATAAGCGGCCGGGTCGTCGGCTACGGCTGCGGCGATCCGCTCGCCGGCGAAGCCCTTGACGATTAGCTCCTCAATCTTGTCGACGGCACCGGCCGGATCGCGCCAGATACGCTTGGCGGTCTGTGCGAGCGCCGCGCGATGATGGCAATAGTGCGCGAGGGTGAGCGCTCGCGCTCGCGCCTCGTCGTCCACCGGCGTCTTGAACTCCGTCACAGCGGCAAGCGTTGGCAGCACGGCCATCGTCTCCTTCCCCAACTCGACACTCGCGCCGGCGACGATCTTCGACCGGTCCTTCCTCTCGGCACGATGCTGCTCCTCGGCGAAGCGCCGGACAGCCTCGAAGAGCCGCGTCAGTTTCCCAAGTCTTTCATCCTTGAGATCTACCGGCATGCGTTCGGCCACATTGCGCTCAGTGATCGCGCCGGCCTTGGCGGCGAAGGCGCTCCAGCCGAAGCGGGCGGTCAATGCGTCGCTGACGGCCTTGATCTCCTGCACGATCGAGCGGTCCTCTACGGCGAACGCAAAGGCGGTCTTGTAGGCTTCGTCTCCGCCCTGCTTGCGCACCGCTTCGATCTCCACGAGACGCGCCATGGCGCGCTTCGAGAGCGCCGGGATGGACAGGGACATATAGGCGCGGCGCGTGTGCTCGCGCTCGCGGAACCGCTCGACATTTCTCCGAAACTCGGTCGCGTGGGCGCGAGCCAAGGGCAGGAATTCCTTCAAAGCCGCCGTCGCGACGCTGCGCTCGTCGCGTGCCGCCCGGCCATTGACCATGAGGTCGGACCCTCGCAGGCGGCCAAGGCGGTTTGGTGCTTCGGCGAGATCTTCGGCGAGCTTGCGGGGTTCGATGGCGGGATCCGAGGCGAGCGCATTCAGGTGGACAAGCGCGGCGTCCGGATCGCGATAGATCTTTTCGAGCAGCGGCCGAAGAATTTGTTCCCGCTCCTTCCACTGGGGCGAGGAAAGCTGCGCCAGGCGTGCATCCTCATCGACGCTCCGGGCGAAGTCGGTGGTGGGCGGGATCAGATAGTGCCCGCCAATCGGGATTCCGGCCGAGACGGATTCGGTCCGTTCCTCGCTGTACGAAACGCGCCGTTCCCGCTCGATCGCGAAGCCGAGCGCTACGCTCGCCCGCTCCCACAGCTTCGCCACTTGCTCCCTCTTTTCGGCAATCCATGCCAGCCGCCGCGAAACGCCCTCCTCCATTCGGGCCGCGGCCAATGAGAGACTGTCGAGCCCGCGCCGCCGTGCGAAGTCGCTGGCATGCGCCTGATAGCCGTCCTCGCTTTCAAAATCGAGCGTCGTGGTCTTGGCGCTGGACCGGGACAGCCGCTCGACAAGCTGTTTGAACACATTCGGCCGATGGCTTTCCCGCTCGATCCGCTTCTGGCGAGCCTCAGCGGTTTCGACTTGGCTTGCGGTCCACACATTGCGGTCGACTTCCCGTTTTTCGAAGCGCTTCTCGCCCGTTTCCTCATCAATGACTGGCACCGTCACCCTGACCTTCTCGACACCATCGTTGCGCAACGTGACTGTATCGCGCTCCGAGACGCCGGCCTCATCGAGCGCCTTCGGCAGGCTCACACCCCAGAGACGATGCACGGCTCCGTCGTCGGTTCGGATGTCGGCATAGGGGCTTGCCTCCGTATCCTCATCATCGGGCCGGAATCTCGCTTGCCCGGCCTCCACGAGCTCGCCGGTCACGCCGGCGGCATGATCGACGCGCGGCTTGCCTCCCCATTCCGGCTTCGCATCGAAGTCTTCTTTCGCTGCATAGAGATCGGCGTGGTCGCGATGCCGCGTCATCGACACATAGGTCAGATGCTGATCCATCATGCCGGTGGCGAGCACTAAGGTCCGGTCGACGGTCGCACCTTGAGACTTGTGGATCGTCGCGGCATAGCCATGGTCGACATTGCAATAGGTGTCCTCGCTGATCACGACCTCGCGGCCATTGTCGAGACGGACCGACAGCAATGCATCGGCGCGTTTTTCGTCGGTGGAAACCACCGTGCCGAGCATGCCGTTTTTGACGTATTGCGGTCCGAGACGCCGCGCACGTGGCTCCACGAAGCGGGCATTCTCGAGGAAGATGATGCGGTCGCCGACGGCGAACTCGCGCGCGCCGCGAGCTGTCTGGAAAGTACGGCCGTCGCACAGGGCGCCCTCGTCCGTCATCACTTGGCGCAACGCGTCGTTCAACCGTTTGACGTCGCTATTGGTGTGGGCGAGCACGAGCAATTCATCGCCGCGAAGGCGAGGCGCATTTTCGTCGTCAGTTGATTTCTGAAGAAGTTCACGGCGCGCATCCGCCCAGTCGGAAACAATCCGGCCGATGATCTCGTGACGCGTCTCCGTCTCGACAATACGGCCATGCCGGGCATAGGCGTCGAGGGCCTTCTCGACCTCGCCGCGGGCGAAGAGCCGCGAAGCGTCGCGCGCCCACACATCGCGCTGCCGCCGCACGCCGGCAAGTTCCGCAAAGCCGACCCTTTCGGTGATCGCCCGGAAAGCCGCACCCGCCTGGATCGGCTGCAACTGCATCGCGTCGCCCACCAACACGGCTTTCCCGCCTGCGTCTACTATGGCCTTCAGGACACGCGCCATCTGCCGCGACGATACCATTCCGGCCTCGTCGATCACCAGTACGTCGCCGCGCTCCAGCAAATCACGGCCTGACGCCCAGGCGAGTTCCCAAGATGCGAGCGTGCGCGACTTGATGCCCGAACTGTCCTCCAGACCTTCCGCAGCCTTGCCTGCGAGTGCCGCACCGAAGACCCGGCGGTTCTCGATTTCCCAGGCGACGCGCGCGGCGGCGAGCAGCGTCGACTTGCCGGCGCCGGCAAGACCGACCACGACGGCAATCGCATTGACGCCGGTGACATGACGAATGGCATCTACCTGTTCCGCATCGAACTTGAAGGGCTTTTCCGGATCGGCCGTTTCGACGTTTCGGATTGCAGTCTCAACTGGTCTCGCGGAGACGCCAAAGCCCTCTCGCCCCGACAGGACCTGCGCCGACTGCGCCATATCGTATTCGATACGCAGGATCTCCCGCGTGGTGAACACTGCCGGCTCCGACGCCTTGCCGGTCTGCGCGTCAATCTCCTGTGGCCTGAGCGTCACCAGTTCGTCGGACGCCATCAGGCGCGCGCGGATATTAGCGAAATCTGTCGGATCGTCGACATAGCGATGCAGCGCCTTGGCGATATCCTTCTCGTCGAAGGTCGAGCGTTCGTTGCCGAGCTGTTTCAGGAGAAGCTCGGGATCGGTGAGAAGGCGGTCAGCCATCTCCTGTCGCCGCGCCAAGTCCGCCGGCGCAAAATACATTTCGAGGCCCTTGCTAGCGAGCGCCGCCTTCTCGGGCCCGAGATGCTTTTGCGCGATCCCGTCGAGACCTTGCTCGGCGTAGCAGCGGCCGTCGAGGCGGATCTCATGGCCGGCAAGCGCCAGGTGCCGGTTGGCCGTTTCCGCCCAAGCGATCTTCCACGCCTTCATGGTTACCTTGTCGCCCGCCCAGAGCTTGTAGACGATCTTGCCGTTCGGCCGGTCGGGCGTGACGACGCGCAGCGGTTTTCCGTCCTCGCCCATGACAGGAACCTTCTTCGGCCCGAACCCCTCCTCGGTCAGGGGACGCAGCGTGGTCATCAGATGGACGTGCGGATTGCCGTCCTTGTCGTGATAGACCCAATCGGCGACCATTCCTTTCGACGTGAAATTGTCGCGGACAAATTCGCGAAACAGAGCGATGTTCTCCGCGCGCGTCAGTTCCTCGGGCAAGGCAATGATCAGTTCCCGCGCAAGCTGCGCGTCCGCGCGCTTTTCAAAGGCATCGACTGCATTCCAGAGCGCCTCGCTTGCCTTGGCGACGGGTTGCCCGTCGATCGCCGTCTTCAGCCAGGCGGGGATCTGGTCGGGCAGCGCCAGTTCCTCATGCACCAGTTCCCGCCGTCCGCCGCGATAGCTGAAGGACGTCCCAGCCTGCTCGTCCATCATCCGGGCGCGGTGACGATAGGCGGCGGCCGAGACGATGCTGCGTCCCGCTCCCCTGCTGATCACCTGCGCTCTGACGAACATGATCGCCATGACCGTCTCCAGATCTTCCGAGCCCGTCGCGTCAGCGACGTATATTGCGCCCTCAAACCGATCGGCCTGCCAAGGCCGATGCCGCTTATCCGGAAGACGGTCGGCAATCATTCCGGCTGAGACATTTTCGGGTTGATGCAAACCAAGCTATTTTACTAATTCATTCTAGTTAGTATAGTCTGTGCCGTTCAGATTGTTTAATTAGGAAAGGACGACGGAATGGGTGCAAAATCATCGCTTTCGGATTTGGATGCCCAGATCGAGAAGCTCCGAGAACGCAGACGACTTTTGATAGTTAAATCCGCGGAACGTTTCGCCCGCGCCGCCACGAAGTCCGGTCTGGCGGAAATGGAGATCCCCGACGAAGAGGTCGATCGGATCCTTGAAGAGATCGCCGCGCGATTTCGCAAAGAGGAGAAAAAGGGGACTGCTGGCGCAACTGCTTCGCCGCGTCGACAGCCAAGTGGCGTGTCTGGAACGCCGGCGGAGGTTTCTCATGACGGCTGACCGCAAGCGCGAGGCTCGCGAGAAATTCCTGCTCGGCGGCATTGTCGTCAAGGCGGGACTGTCAAAGGCGGACCGGGCGTTTCTGCTCGGCGGGCTCATCGAACTGGCAAGCGTCGCGCCGGGCACTGCCGAGCATCGGCGGTTGCGCGATATCGGCGAGGAAGCATTCAAGGCTCCCTCGTTGGACGGCGGATCACCTCGCATTTCGGAGACTGCGGAATGGCAATAGGAACAAGACCGCATCCGAGCCTGTTGCTCATTCTCTTGCCCGTCGCCGTCACCGCCTTTGCGGTCTATGTCGTCGGCTGGCGCTGGCCGGGGCTCGCCGCCGGCATGTCGGGGAAGACGGCATATTGGTTCCTTCGGGCATCGCCCGTGCCGGCGCTTTTGTTCGGGCCGCTCGCCGGCCTTTTGGCCGTTTGGGCCTTGCCATTGCACCGGCGAAGACCGGTGGCGATGGCGAGCCTCGCCTGCTTTCTGACGGTCGCCGGCTTCTACGCGCTGCGTGAATTCGGCCGCCTGTCCCCGTCCGTGGAAAGCGGCGCATTATCATGGGACCGGGCGCTCTCCTATCTCGACATGGTCGCCGTCATCGGCGCGGTCGCTGGTTTCATGGCAGTAGCGGTCTCCGCCCGCATCTCCATCGTCGTGCCCGAACCGATGAAGCGTGCCAAGCGCGGCATCTTCGGGGACGCCGACTGGCTGCCGATGTCGGCGGCGGCAAGGGTGTTCCCGGATGATGGCGAGATCGTCGTCGGCGAGCGATACCGCGTCGACAAGGATATCGTCCACGAGCTGCCCTTCGATCCGAACGATAGCAGCACATGGGGACGGGGCGGCAAAGCCCCTTTACTCACCTACAAGCAGGACTTCGATTCCACCCATATGCTGTTCTTTGCCGGGTCGGGGGGATACAAGACGACCAGCAACGTCGTGCCGACGGCGCTGCGCTACAGCGGGCCGCTGATCTGCCTCGATCCCTCGACCGAGGTCACGCCAATGGTGGTCGAGCACCGAACCCGCGTCCTTGGCCGCGAGGTGATGGTGCTCGATCCGACAAATCCGATCATGGGCTTCAATGTGCTCGACGGGATCGAGAACTCGCGGCAAAAGGAGGAGGATATTGTCGGGGTCGCGCACATGCTGCTGTCGGACAGCGTGCGCTTCGAAAGCTCGACCGGATCCTATTTCCAGAACCAGGCGCACAATCTCCTGACGGGCTTGCTCGCGCATGTGATGCTGTCGCCCGAATATGCCGGACGGCGAAACTTGCGCAGTCTCCGGCAGATCGTTTCCGAGCCGGAACCCTCGGTGCTCGCGATGCTCCGCGACATTCAGGAGCATTCCGCGTCCGTCTTCATCCGCGAAACGCTTGGCGTTTTCACCAACATGACCGAGCAGACGTTCAGTGGCGTCTATTCGACCGCCTCGAAGGATACGCAGTGGCTGTCACTCGACAGTTACGCCGCCCTTGTTTGCGGCCGCGCCTTCGAGTCGAGCGATATCGTATCGGCCAAAAAGGACGTGTTCCTGAACATCCCGGCGTCAATCCTGCGCTCTTATCCGGGCATCGGCCGCGTCATCATCGGGTCGCTGATCAATGCCATGATACGGGCAGACGGCGCATTCGAGCGCCGCGCTCTCTTCATGCTGGATGAGGTCGACCTTCTCGGCTACATGCGCGGGCTCGAGGAGGCGCGCGACCGCGGCCGCAAGTACGGCATCACGATGATGCTGATGTACCAGTCGGTCGGGCAGCTGGAGCGACATTTCGGGAAAGACGGCGCGACATCGTGGATCGACGGCTGCGCTTTTGCCTCCTATGCCGCGATCAAGGCGCTCGACACGGCGCGCAACGTCTCGGCGCAGTGCGGCGAAATGACGGTGGAGGTGAAGGGAAGCTCCCGCAACATCGGCTGGAACACAAAGAACAGCGCCTCGCGCAAATCGGAAAGCGTCAACTTCCAGCGCCGGCCGCTGATCATGCCGCACGAGATCACCCAATCCATGCGCAAGGATGAACAGATCGTCATCGTGCAGGGCAATAGTCCGATACGCTGTGGGCGGGCGATCTACTTCCGGCGGAAGGAGATGGATCAGGCTGCCAAGGCCAACCGCTTCGTCAAGTGAAGTGCGTCAGGCTTGTTCTGCAAGATCGGTCATCTCAACCTTCTCGAACATGGTAATTCGGAGGGTCATGAAGATGCCTCAAAAGGGCGGCTCTGCATCCCCTGTGCCATCCAGCTCGGCCATTGCGGCGATCAGTTCGGCCCGAGCAAGTTCCAGCTCCGTCTCGATCTGGCGGCGCTCGGCTGGATCGGCGTTGCGCAGCTCGGCGCGCAATTCCTCGACATGGATTTCGAGTGCAATCGTCATCGTCTTCATCCTCCTTGATGAATGTGAAAGATGACGCAGGGGGGTCCGTGAGGATCGGGCCGGGTCAAGGATCGCGGAGCGACCGCCAGCGGCGGCGAGTGGTGGAGCCGATTTTCTGGCGACGTCCTATCAGGGCGGCGACTGAAAATTGGGGGACCGCCCGTCCTTGAGGCGGCGCGAGCCCTCATGGCAGACTTGGGTATCTGAGCAGACAGGCTTTCGTCTCGTGTGGCACGGGCAACAGGCGCGGCAGCGGGCTCAATGCCCGCTGCCGCGCCCTGCACAACGTATGCCGGCCCCGTTGTCGGGGGCCGGCATAGTGGCTCAGGCCGGGTTGTTCCAGAGGATGACCTTCTTGCTCGGATCGCCGCCAGGGGCCGGAGCAAGGTTGCCGAAGATCACGCCGATCTCCGGCGCCTCCAGCTTGACCGAGAGGTATTCCTCGCCGGTCTGGCGGGCGATGCGGTTCCAGGCGGCGCCTATCTCGAAGCCCGTCTTGCGATGGATGACCCGGTAGTCGGGGGCTTCTTCGCTCGACTTGCTTGCGTTCGGGACGATGGCGATCGGGGCGTTGACCCGGATGGTGGCGAAGATGCCTTCGAGGATGCCGTCGGTCTTCTGCGTCAGGGTTGCGATCGTGGTGGCCATGGTTCTGTCTCCTTCGGTTGCTCGGGACCATTCCCGATGGCGCACGAAGAGACGGCCGACCTGCTGCGGTCAGCTCGGCCGAAATTTTTGCAAAATCTATTTTCCGCCGAGAGAAAAAGAACCGAAATCGAATTTTGCAAAAATTTCGGCCGAGTCTTACCCCTTTAGGGGTTGGCCGCAAAAGCAGGCGGTCGTCTATACGAGCGACATAAAACGGGAATGGTTCGGGGCAACTGAAGGACGCGACAAACCATCATAGCCGCCCGGCCCGGCGCTGCGGGGTATCGGCCGCGCATCCCTTGAACGTTTTGCCTCCAAGCCAGTCAATTGCGTACCCTCGCCCGCTCCCAACGACAGCAGGCGGGTGAGCACGTCCCCTGTCGATATCATCCCTTTGTTAATTCGAGAGGTCGACACGGCGACGGCATGCCGCCTGCAGACCGTGCGGCAAAACCGCGTGAAGCTGATCGCGTGGGCATCAGATGAGTGATCTTCCCCCACTTCCGGCCCGGCCATCTGAGCGGTCGGTGTTCGCCAGGCACATCGCCACTGGCAAGCGCGCCATCCGAGCGATCGGAGCCGGCTTGGTCAGCGGAACCAAGCCCGTCGGAGATCACGAGACAACAGGATCCGAGCAAGTGACGAACGGAATGCCATAGAGCGCGACATTCTGATCCTGGAACGAAATGCGCTCCCTCCGCCACGGTCTGCGCCATTAGAAGATGATCGAAGGGATCGCGGTGATGAAGCGGAAGAGCCGTTAGAGCGATAATATGCGCATCTGTGATATCCAGCCGGTCGAATCCCTGACCCGGCAAGATCGCAAGAATCTCTTCTATATCGGCATCAAGTTTGCCGATCCGCAGCTTCACGGTGATTTGAGGACGTCGTCCTCGGGATCGCCGATAAGGCCTCGCGCATGATTCCCCAGCTTCTCGTCGTCGTTCAGCCACCACAACAAGGCATGCGTATCGAGCAGCAGCCTCACGTCCCATCTTCCATGGACTTCAGAACATCCTCCGGCAGGCTGTCGAAGTCATCGGCAACTTTGATCTTTCCGCGCAATGCACCTGGTTTCCGTGTGACGACGTCTGACGACGGCGGTCCAATTTCCGCAACAACCTTATGATGGGACGTCAGGACGAACCTCTGCCCGTCTTCGACCTGCTTGAGGAAGGACGTCAGGTTGCCGCGAAATTCCCGCACGCCGACGCGGCGGGGAGTTGATGTCTGCTGCCGGGATTGAGGCATGGCGAGGCTCCGTTTCAGTGGGAAATGTGTACACAATTTTTAAGAAATGCAAGCGTCTCGAGCCGTGTGGAGAGACGGCGACTCCGGCCGGCATGACGAGGGCATGTTGTCGTGAGGCGGAAGGGCGCGGCCTCTCTCGCGTGCATGTTAAGACGACCGCAGTGACGATATCGCCAGCCCGCAATATTTCGAGACGCTGCCCCCGCCGGCATCGACCTGGCGATCGTCAACGTACCGCCCGCGTCCGGTCGCGGCACGACCGCAGTCGCCTCGACAGACACCCGCCTGCTCCGATCAGTCGGTCCTGAGCAATCGGGGCCGGCATCGCTTGACGTCGGTGAGTTCGCGCGGGCAGGAGCTTCACGGCTCGGCATCATACCCCTCGCCGTTCGCCAGCCGGCCGATCGCTGCGGCGAAGAGTTCCTTGTGTTCTTCCGGCATCTCGGAGATACGATGGCCGCGTCGAGGATCTCCACCGGCTCGCATTCGCTCGTAATGCTCGTAGCTCATCAGCACGAACCGGGATTTCCCATGGCGGGTGAGCAAGACGGGTTCGCGGCCGGCGGCGGCGGTGACATCGCCAATGTGCTTGCTCAGGTCGCCTGTCGTAAACTGCCGCATTGCCCACTCCTCTGTTGGTTTTCCACATTATGCAGATTTTTCCAGATTTGCAGGAGCCCTGGGGCGCCGGGTAGAACTTCGCTGAGGTCGAAGGCGTTGCAGCGGTCCAGAAGCGTGGCGCCCTCGGCGATCAGGCAGCTCGGCGAGCCCGGATAACGCAAGGGATCGTCACGTCGTCAGGCGCGAAGACTGCGTGCAGGCTTCGCGGAGCCGGCTTGCCGGCGAAACAGTCCCCGGTCCGGCGGACCGCCGGATGCGCTCAAGTGACCTGTCCTTCTTGAACTGAGGGCGAAAAAGCCGTATATACGCATCTGTAGATACATTAGGGAGGCAACCATGCCCCATCTTGCACGGGTATTCCAGTCCGGAAACTCGCAGGCTGTCCGCCTGCCGAAAGAATTCCGCTTCAACGTCGAGCGCGTGGAGATCACGCAAGAGGGCGATGCTCTCATCCTCCGCCCGCATGTCGAGGCGGGCGAGCCGTGGTCGTCGCTGAAGGCGGCGCTGGCCCGTGGCATGAGTGAAGACTTCATGGAGAGCGGGCGCGAGCAGCCGGAACAACAGGATCGGCCGGAGCTTGACGCGGTGTTTCAGTGATCTCGCATCTTCTCGACACCAACGCCGTCATTGCCTTGATCGGCCGCAAATCGGATACATTGGTCAGCCGTGTACTCCACAGCCCTCAGGGCAGTATCGGCCTGCCGTCGGTCGTCGCTTATGAACTCTATTTTGGAGCGCAGAAAAGCGCGAAGGTCCAGCACAACCTGGAAACCCTGCGTTTGTTGATGGCGGATTTTCCGATCCTCGACTTTGACCAGAATGACGCCTTTGTCGCGGGCGAAATCCGGGCGGCCCTTGCCGCGAAGGGGACGCCCATCGGCCCCTATGACGTGCTGATCGCAGGGCAGGCGAAAGCCCGTGGATTGACCCTCGTCACCAACAATGTCGGCGAGTTCAACAAGGTTGAGAACCTGCAGGTGGAGGATTGGTCGCTGTGAGCCTCGGCTGGTCCGGGGCCGCGCAGGCGAAACCGCGACATCGTCGTCAAGGGTGAATGCTAACAGCGGAGCGATGTGGGCGACGGTGGCGTCGCATTGCTCTATGCCGTCGTCGGTTCGCTGTGCTTCGGCTTTGGCTGATACAGCCGACGCTTCACGTTCGGGCGCAGTGCGTTGCGCACGTCCTTGTCCACGACAGCGAGATCGAACCACTCTGGATCGAAATGCCCACCACACCACCGTTTGGTTTCACCGTGTTCGGGGTCTTCTCTGTCCGACATGATTTCCAGAAAGCGCTCATAGCCGAGCACGCCGCCGACATCTTCGGGTGGCCTGGCGCGCCCACCATCGATGCAAGCCCCGTGTTTGGGCGTGATATCGAGGGCCTTGAATTCCTCGATTACCACAGAATGGCGCCAGCTATCGCCGAAGTCATAAACGTAGCTAAAAACGGCTCCGTACTCGAAGTCGCGAAGGCGAACCTCACGAAAATCGAAGACACGAGGATCGTCGTCGAAGGCATCCTCGGTCAACAGCTCCACGTCGCCGTAGCGCAAGCCGCCGATCCGGAATTCATGAAGGTGATAGTTCCACCAGTTGAAGGCGGCCTGAATGGCAAGATGCAGTTGCTCAAGATTCCAGTGCGACGGCAAGATCAGTCGACGCCAGGCCCCCGGCTCGATCTCGTCGAGTGAAACGTGAATCTGTACTGCATTGATGGCTTTGAACATGCCGCATGTGAACAGCATGGATCGGCGAGGGTCAAGTCGGAGCCGGCGGGAGAACGCCATGCGACAAAACCCGCATGGCGTCGTCACATAGTCTGTCACGCTCCATCTCCTGCAGCCTGCCATACCGGGATGCCGAGTCGGCGAGCCTTGTCAGCGAGATTGCCGGTGATGCCGGAGCCGGGGAAGATGACGACGCCTGATGGCATGACCGAGAGCATGTCGTCGTTGCGGCGGAAAGGTGCCGCCTTGGCGTGCTTCGTCCAGTTCGGCTTGAAGGCGATCTGCGTCACCTTGCGAGCCTCGGCCCAGCAGGCGGCGATACGTTCGGCTCCCTTCGGCGAGCCGCCATGCAACAGCACCATATCGGGATATTTGGCGAGAGCCTGATCGAGTTTCGCCCAGATCCGTTCGTGATCGTTGTAGTCGATGCCGCCGCCGAAGGCGATCTTGGTGCCGGCCGGGATCAGCACCTCGGTCTCGGCGCGGCGGCGGGCGGACAGGAAATCTCTGGAGTCGATCATCGCCGCGGTCATATTGGCGTGGCTGACCTTGGAGCCGGTGCGCGGCCGCCATGCCGATCCGGTCTGGGCTTCGAAGAGATCGGCGGCATAGTCACGCATGAACTCGAAGGCATTGCGGCGCTCGAGAAGCGTGATCCCCTCCGCGATGTGACGCTCGAGCTCGACGCTTTTCACCTCCGAGCCGTCCTGCTCGCTCTGTCCGCTTCGCTGCGCATCCTCATTGCGCTGAAGCTCGCGCTGAATGCGTTCGCCGGCGCGGTGGAAGAGATTGACCGTCGACCAGAGCAGATCTTCGAGATCGGGTTCCAGCCGCGTCTCGCCGAGCATCTCGAACATGGCGTCGAACATCGCGGTCAGCGCCGACTGGACGACCGGCTCTTCGGGCAACGGCCGCGGGTCCGGTTCGTCCTGGAAGGGCCGATGCCCATAGATCTGCATCTCGTAGATGAAACGGTCGGTCGGGGAAGCGGCGTGGTGGGGCTCGAAGGTGTCGTCGATGGGAAGGGTAAGATTCATGATGATCTCCGTCGGTTTGGGCCGCGCCTCTCGCGGCCTGACGGCGATCCCTTTCCATGCGGCAGACGGGCCGGAACCGCGGCGTGCCTCACGCCGCGGCCCAGCGAAGCGCCGGGCGGCGGAAGAAGGGTTTCTTGGCCCGCGAGGAGCGCCGGCTTCAGCATCGGCCCGAAAAGTGGGAACCGGTTTTCGGAACAGCCGATGCGCCAAGGAAGTGCCGGCGTGGGGAAGAAACCCGACTGACCCGCTGAAGGCCCGACAGCCGTATGGTAAGGGTCGCCTCTCCGCAGGCCCGCGGGCGCGCGCCTACCCGAACGGCGACCAGCAGGGACCAACCTTCCCCGCCACTCCGCGCCCTCTCCCGCAGTCCCGTCCAGCCGATCAGGTGGGCAGGAAGGCCTGGACGTCTTCCGGCGCGAGCTGGGCTCTCAGATGCACAATGAGCCGGTCCGGTCCGAGCCGGCGCAGGTCCTCGTTGAAGTCGCCGAGTTCCGGGGCGAGCACCAGTGGCAGGACCCCGAGCGCCTGCGCGCGGCAGCTCAATCCCTCGATGCCATGCCGGCCGGCCGCATCGGCGTCGGCGGCGATGTAGAGGCGCGCGCATCCGGTTGGGAGCCGAAAGGTAGCAAGGTGGCTTGCCGTCAGCGCCGAGACCATCGGCATGCCGGGCATGACGTGCAAGAGCGACAACATGCTTTCGAGGCCCTCGCCGGCGGTCAGGACCGGTACGGAGCCACGGGCGGGAAAGCGGAAACGCACGGCATTGCCGAGCAGGCGGCCAAGTGCGCGGCGGGGAGTATCGACCTGCGCTTTTCCGACACCGTTCGGGTCGAGCCCAGACAGATCAAGAAAAGTGCGATGCACGCCGGTGATCGCGCCGGAGGGATCAGTCACCGCGGCGATCAGCGCCGGATAGGTGGTCGTCCTGCCGGTCAAGAGGTCCCGATAGTAGCAGGACGGATGGAACCGCAGTGCCGGATGCGCGGATGCCCGCAGGATGGCGCGTTGGCGCAGATAGCTGTCGGCAAGGGTGCCGGCGAGTGGCTGCGTCATGCGGAACAGGCGCCTTGCGCATTCTACCGCCGGTCTGTCGATCGGCGGATGGTCGCGGGCGTCGCCCCCGCGGGACGGCGCCGGTCCAGGTTGGAAAAGGCTCAGGAACTGCCGCGCTTCGTCTGCAACGTCGCGGAAGCCGACCAGACCACAGGTCTCCCGCAACAGGTCGAGCAGGTCGCCGTATTGGCCGGTCGCAGCATCGGTCCATCTGCCGGCGCGCGGGCCGGTAAGATGCACGTAGAGCGAACGGCCCTTGTTGTTAGCGACGTCACCGACGATCCAGTAATTGCCAACCCGGCGGCCGGCGGAGAGATAGTGGCGGCAGACCGCCTCGGCATCGCGCGCGAGACGATCCGCCAGTTCCGAGGCGGACAACATCGGCGATGGCCCCCGTCACGTCCGGCTCACGACGTCAATGAGGCGATGCCGTTCAATCCGCCGGCCGAGAATCGCCGACCCTTCCTCTGTCATCGGCACGAAGAAGCGCATCCTCCCGCTGATCATTTCGGAAAAGAAACCGATCGACTTCCACCAGTCGCGCATGCTGTCGGTGAAACCGGCCAGCTCAATTCGAGGGCGCTCATCACCCCGACACGGCGCAGCGTCATATCTCCGGCGACACCGATGACCGGCGACCCGTCGAGCCGCCGGCCGGCTCGCGCGGCCGGTGGAATGAAGAGGCATGGCGGCCTTGGTTGCGGCCGCAGAAGAGATCACGTGCATGGGAACCTCGTCGAGAGCGAGAAAAGAACCGGCCTCGCCGGGGGCGCCCTCCGAGCCCCCACCAGGCCGAATCCTCCCGGCCCCTCTCTCGCTCCATCGCAGCGCCGCGCCCGCCCGAACGCGGAAATGCGGGGCGAGGGACAGGCCTGGCCACCCGACGCTATCGGGTCATCAGGGAGGCGTTGCCGGCGCATCACCGGCTTTCCTCTCGCGACCACCAATCCCCCGTGATTCACTTATACTGCATCATAAGCGGTAGTCTGTCAGAAGAGTTTTGTGCTACACCAACCTGGAAATCAGCGGGAACGAACGCTTCGACGGGCAAAGGAGGAACAAGGTGCGACGATTTCTGATCGGCGACAGGTCATTCGATGAGGATTCTGTTGAATTCCAAGCCCTCCTCCCCCGCGCCTACGAGCACAAGCTCCGGCCGCATTGCCGGTGCAAGGAACCGGCGGTTGCGATGTACATCGCGCGGCTGGATGGACAGTATTTCGTCAAGCGCATGCCGCTTTCCGGGCGTGATCACGACCCGGCCTGCTCGTCCTATGAGCCTCCGTACGAGTTGTCCGGTCTCGGGCCTTTGGTTGGCAACGCAATTCAGATCGATGCCAACGGCCGGACAGCCTTGAAGCTGGATTTTTCGATGACGAAGAGAAGTCCGCGTGCGGCGTTGTCTCTGCCGACGGAGTCGTCGGAGCCCGCCATTCGCAACGAGACGAAGAAGCTCTCGTTGCGGGCCATGCTGCACTACCTGTGGGAAATGGGGGAACTGACCGAATGGCGCTCCTCCTGGGCCGGCAAGCGCGGTTGGGGCCGGGTGCGCACGAGCCTGATGAACGCAGCGTCGCAAACGACGGCGCGGGGCGCGCATCTTAGCGAAATGTTGTTCGTGCCTGAGGTTTTTCACCAGGAGGATAAGGAGGCAATTGCCGCGCGCCGGTCGGCCGCACTCGCTGGCGCGCAAGCCTCCGGGACAGGACCGCGCACGCTGATGATCGCCGTAGCGGAAGTGAAGGAGTGCACAGCCGCCCGCGAGGGACACCGGATCACCCTCCGCCATCTCCCCTTTCCCTTCATGATCGAGGAGGGGCCATGGAAGCGGCTCAACGCCAGATACGAAACGGAACTCGAGCTTTGGCGCTCGAACGAAGAATGCCACCTGATCCTGATCGCGACATTCGGGATTTCGGTATCCGGTGTCGCTGCGGTCGAAGAGGTCGCGATGATGGTGGTGAACGAGGACTGGATCCCGTTCGAAAGTGTCCATGAGCGGCATCTACTGGAGAGACTGGCAAGGCTGCGGCGCAAGAGCGTCAAAGGGCTGCGATTCAATCTCTCGCGCGATCATCCGATCGTATCGGTGACCTTGCCGGAGCAGCGGCCCTCCCCGGTGGCATTGTTCATCGTCCCGCCAGGCGCTAGTGAAGATTATGAGCGCGCTCTCGCGGAAATGATCGAATCAAGACCCGAGATGACCCCATGGGTCTGGCGCGTATCCGAGGGCGAAATGCCGAGATTGCCGTAAATCGGCGGTCGGCGGCAGGATGGCTCTCTTGCTTGCCCTCAGAACGCGTTTCTCCAACGCGCGAGAATGGACGAGCCACCCTCCCCCTTGCGCGCGGTCACCCGCCCGCCCCACGGTGATGGCAAAGCCCTGGCGGAATGTGAAGGCCCGGCGCGACGCCGGGCGACAAGGGGGATGGTAGCCTCGGCGCACGTGCGGTCAGTATGCCTGTTCGAGCAGCTTCTTCGCCTTGCCTTCCAGTTCGAGGCGTGCGTCCTGATGAGACTTCGTTCGGGCGAGCGCCGTCATCCCCTGCACGAAATCGAAGATCGATTCCGGCGGCCGGCCCTCTTCCTGCAGGACGGTGTCGATGATCCTGGCGGTTTCTCCCTTCGAGAAGCCGCGCTTGCGCAAAAAGCCATGGCGGTCCTCGTCGCTGCGGGCCACGATGCGCTCGCGCGCTGCCCTGACGCCCGCAACAAAGGGGGCCGGAGATGAATTGGCAAACTTGGCCAAAGCCGGAGCAGCCTCATGAGCGAAACGATGGCCGGCGAACTTCGAATGGCGAATGACGATCTCCTCGAAATCCTCGACGCCCCAAAGATTCCGGTTGCAGCAGACGGCACGGAGATAGAAGGAAGCGATGCCGAGTGTCTTCGAGCCTACCTCGCTGTTCCAGCAATAAAAGCCGCGGAAATAGAGATCGGGCTCGCCGTTCGACAGGCGGCCGGCCTCGATGGGATGGGTGTCGTCGACGAGGAACAGGAAGACGTCGCGATCGCTGGCATAGAGCGTGGTGGTCTCCTTGCTGACGTCGACGAAGGGATTGTGGGTCATCGTCGACCAGTCGAGCACTCCCGGCACCTTCCACATCCTATCACCCGTTCCATTGCCAGCGATGCTCATGACCGCTGATACCAGTTCATGGTCCCAGACCCTGCCGTATTCCGGGCCGGTGATCGCCCTGAGCTCGATCCGCCCATCATTGCCCTCCAGAGTCTTGACCAGTTCGGCGCTGTGATTGATGAGACCGTGCTGCAGATTGATGCCGGCCAGCGCCGCCGGCAGTTGGCGCATGTAGGTTGCGGGCGCCCCGACCAGACTGCAAAGCTGCCCGTAGCTCCAGTGCGTCGGCGCGATGGGGCGGCTCTCGCCGGGAACGATCAGTTCGAGCCGTTCGGCATTGGTGCGGCTAGCCTCGACGCGGATGGCGGAGCTTTCGACCGTGCGGGCACGGGCGCGGTCGGCCCGCGATCTCACCCTATCGTAGAGCTCACCGAGCGAGAGATAGCGTTCGTCGTCCGGGCGTGAAAACCATTCCGACGACACGCGACCGATACGCTCGCCGCGCGAGACATCGACCTTGAAACCGGACGACGCCGGTCGAATGCTGGAAATCGTGGTGTTCATGTGCAGTCTCCTGAACCGAAACCCCTGGCACGGGGGCCGGTGGAAAATGAAAAGGCCCGGTTGTGCGAGGCCGGGCCAGGCGATGGATTGTGAGAGCAGGTTACGGGGCAGCGGCGAAATCGTCTTCTGTGGTGTCGCGGGACTCCTCCTCGGCATCATCGCCTTCGGTCAGGAATGCCGGAGGTTCGACCGAGGCGTCCTCATTCTCGAGGACGGTGGCGGCATCATCGACAGCGAGCCGCAGCGGTTCGGGGAGCCATCCACTGCCTTCCAAGAGCCGTGCGGCTTCACGTGCCATGTCCTGCTTCTTCAAGTGATCGATGAGCTGGGCCGACTGCTCGCCCTTCGCCTCGCGGACCGCCTGCAGGATATGCGCCTTCGTCACGCGGCCGAGGTAGTTGTCGACAGTTGGCGCCCAGCCTGCCTCCACCATGTCGAAGCCGAGCGAGCGAGCGAGCTGGTCGGCATGGGCGATCGCCGCCCGCCGCCGGTTCCATGGCTGAACAACTGCATTGACGGACAGCGAAACGCAATGCGCAAACAGCGCGTGGCGGCTGACGTCATCGAGCGCAATCAGGAAATCCCAAAGCTCATTCGGGTTTTTCGGAAGGTTCTGACCCCAGGCCTCTTGCCGCTGCTCGACCTCCTTCGCCCAGACGGTGTCGCCGAGCCCCTGCGTCTGGCCGAACTTTACACTCTGCAGCGTCACGTCCAGGCATGAATCCGATCCATAAACATAGAAGATCTTCAGCACGAACAGATGCAGGGCGGCGATGAAGGCCGTAACCGGATCGTTTGCCAGCGCATTCCTGAGCGCCACCGTGCGCGTTGCTGTCAATTCCTCGACAAGACGGTCCGAGAGAGACGGGAGTTTGCCATCGTCGTCCTCTTCCCCAATCTGGCCATTGTGAGCAGGCTTGCCTTTCAGGGACATGTCGGCGTTGGACGACGATTCCGACACCACCTGGTCGACTTCACCATCGGAATCCGTCGCACCATCACCCTCAGTCTCGACCTGCGTCTCATCTTCAGAACGGACAAGACCGCGCTCGATCTTGAGTTCACCACCAGCGCCGAGCGAGATGAAGGCGCCGCCGCGGGCAACTTCTTCCTGGTCGAAGACATAGGGCCGGTCGTTCAGCCGGTCGAGCTCGTTTCCGAGTTCCTCAAGTCGCTGCTCGGTCTCCGCGCAATATTCGGTCGCTTCGGCATATTTGGCATCGAGCATTTCGAATTCCGCCTTCAGGCGGTCATAGCGCGCGAGTTCATCTTCCGTGAACTCCGCCCGCTCGCCGTAGAAGCGGCGAAGACCCGAGCTATGACCGTAGGGAAAATCGAAAGCAGCCTCGACCCATTTCCAGCCTTCGTTCGCCTTCAGGGCTTCGGCGTCGGCCGTCAGCTTATCGATCGCGAGCTGTTCGAGCAGCGCCGGATCCTGCAGCCATCCGCCATTGTCGTCATCGAAGAGGTCACGCATCACCACACCGCCGGCCGCCTCATAGGCTTCGATGCCGACATAGACGGCGCGGCGGTCAGTCGCCCGGATCGCGGTCTCGGTGAGCAGCCGGCGGATATAGTACGGCTCGCGTGAGTGTTGACGCGAAACCGTATCCCAGACCTGTTCCTGCCGGACATGGTCATTGGTGATCGAAAAGGCCATGACATGTTCGAGCTTCAGTTCGTCATTGGCATAGAGTTCGAGCAGACGAGGTGAGACGGCAGCCAACCGCAGGCGCTGCCGCACGACCGCGACCGAGATGAAGAAGCGAGCGGCGATCTCCTCCTCGCCGATGCCCTGCCCGCAGAGCGTCATGATAGCGCGAAATTGGTCCAGCGGGTGCAGGTCGAGGCGCCGAACGTTTTCGGCAAGCGAGTCCTCGACTTCCGGCGTCTCACCCTTGCTGATGATGCAGGGTACGCCGACGGTCTCCGCGAGCCGCTTCTGGCTGACCAACAGTTCCAGCGCACGGTAGCGGCGACCGCCGGCGGGAATGCGATAAACACCAGTCTCGTTGCCTTCAGCATCGACTTCCGCCCGCACGTTAAGGCTGGTCAGTAGCCCGCGGCGGGCGATGTCCTCGGCGAGATCCTCGATCGATACACCTGCCCTGGTCTTGCGGACGTTCTGCTGGCTTAAAACGAGTTTGTTGAAGGGAATATCGCGCCCGGCATTGAGCGTGACTTTCTGGGTGGCCTGTGCCATGTCGTTTCTCCGTAGCGGGCCGGCCCGAGCCTCTCTCCGACCATCTCAACCCGCCACAGAATCCCCTCCCCCCTCTCCCTTTCGCGATCCACCACTTGCCATCCCCTGGCGACCGACCGCCGCGGTCTCAGCCAACGGTTTGCGCCACGCGAAAACGCACAGCTACAAATGAGTAATTGCCGATCGCACAACTGATGGGCATAGTGCCTATAGCCGATGCAGTTTGATGGCTTCTTCTCCCAGTGCCATCGCGTCAGCTGTTCCCCTCTGGAGGTTAGACACCTTCACACCTCAACCGGCCTCGGATGTTCCGGCGGCCGGGTTTTTCCGTGTAGTTATGGTCGCTCAAAGCCACGGTCAGCGGTGAGCTCACTCGGTTGTTGAGTATCCGGAAAAGAACCGGAGAGAACGCGACGGGCTTGTTGACCGGACAACGAGTGACAGGATGCGAAGACTTCGCAATCCTCAAGCAATTGGCCGGACGAACCTGTGCCGTACCTCACAGTCTACGCAGACGTAGCTGACGATGGGCTGTAGTCGGTGACGACGGATCCACGTGATTTATCAAGCGCGAAAGTAGATTTCTGTTGCGCGAAACCGACCATCCATTCGCTGGCATTGAACAATGACGTCGATCGAGACCTTCAACAATCTGTCGATGTCTTCGGGCTCGAGATTACACCCGCCTTCGGATTCTTTCAAAAGAAGCGTCAACTGTTGAAAGGCGAGCTTGGCGGAATTGGCATGCACGGTGGTAATCGATCCGGGGTGACCGGAGTTGACGTTGCGGACGTAGTAGAATGCTGTGCCATCGCGCAGCTCCTGCAGCAGAATTCGGTCCGGTCGCATGCGCAGGCATGACTCCAGCAGTTCTTTTGGGCCGGCACCCGAAAGTCCCTGGGCGCCTTTCGAATAGAACAGCCGCACGTGGTTGGGCTGCGGAATAACCAGTTCGGGGGTGTCCTCGATCGAAATTAGCCGCTCATGCTGAGGAATATGCTTGATCAACGCTTTCGAGAGAGTCGTCTTGGCTGATCCCGTTGCGCCTGAGATGATGATGTTCTTGCGCGCGATGACGGCCTCGCGCAGAAAATCCTTGAACCGGCCGGCTCGGTAGAGCGCCACCAGATCCTGTTCCCCCTTCGAGATACTTTCGTTTTCTGCCCGTGTCTCGGAAAAGAACTTTCTCTGCTCCAGATCATCGAGCGTGAACGTCACCGATGACGGCTTTCGGACGGTGATGCTTATAGTGTTCCTGTTGGTCGCAGGAGGAATGACGATCTGGATCCGCTCATCGCCTGGCAGTGTCGCCGACAGGATTGGTCGCGTTTCATCAATGGACTGATTGGAAAAGCTGGCCACGGCACGAACAAGGCGCATCAGCTTTTCGAAGGTAAGCTCCGGCAGATCATGGGTCCGCCAACCACCGGCGCCCTCTGTCAGCACCTGCCCAGGCCGATTTACGATCACTTCGTAGAGGGACTTGTCCTTCAGGAACGGCGAAAACGGAACGAGCAGTTCGCGGACGACTGCAGCGTCAGGGTCGTCGGTCATGTCCTCACCCTATTTTGTCACGAGCGTCGACTGCGGGCTAAAGTCGCCCAGTACCGCCCGGTCGAGAATGCGGTTCTTTGGCCCAATCACGCGAAGCCTGTAGACCCCGGAGAAGTCGAGATCGCGCGCGACGAAGATCGAAACAAGCTCGCCCTGATGCTTCATGAGCGTCGGAGGGATATTGATCGATTGCTCGACGGCGATCGCCGCGGCCTGCTGGCCGGCGCTTGTGGTACCCTGCGCGTCGACGTCGCTGTCCTGCAGACGGCTGTTGGCGTAGCTTGCAGCATCACCGACGACAGAAAGGAGAAGCGCACTTGCGAAGCGCTCCCACCAGTGGGTATCGACATATCCGTCCATGCCAGCCCGGCCGAGTGCATCGGTCGCGGGCGAAGCCAGCGTCACGATGACGCCGTTCGGGGTCTTCGCGCGGTTCCAAAGCACAAAGAGGCGTTTCTGCCCCCGCTGGAGGCCGCCGCGATACTCGCCAACGACCTGGGTGCCTTTCTCCATCAGCACGACCCGGCCATTGTCCGAGAGAACATCCCGGTTGATCACGCAGCTCGTGAACCCCGGCTGGTCCGACGCCATGGCCGTTTCCAGCACGCACGGAATCGAGGCGCCCATGGCGACGATGAAACCGCGGTTCCCTAGCGTGCCGGCGCGCGAGCCCTCGAGTCGGGTCGGCCGCAGCATTGTGTTGAACTGCTCCTCATTGCTACTGGCCGTGTTTTGACCCATCGTATTGCCGTCGAGCGCCAGGAAATTGCCGCCCGGAGAGACCGCGGGCTCTTCCCGATTTCCACGCGCTGTCGCGTTTTTCTGTCCACCGCTATAGGCCATGACGGGTGCGCGGCGGGCGGAGTCAAGCAACGGATCTTCCTCCTTCAACTGCTCGGCCACAACCGGCGTCGGCAGCTTCACTTCCGGCTCTGGCGGTACCGGCTCGATCGTTTCCTTGACCGGTTCGAAATTCGTCGTCTGCCGAATGACCACCCGCTCCGGCCTTGTGGTATCAGAAGGCGTCTTCTCGCCGCTCACCGACCAGAACGCGAAGGCGACAAAGACGACGACGGCCAGCGCCACAGCGCCCCGCTTCAAAACGGGATTGTTGTCGATCCGCCTGCCCGGAACCGATTCGGCGCGCTCGCCCGGTATCCGGCCCTCGTCTTCCTGGACCATGACAGCCTCCTACTTCGCCGCGCCGATGTCGGCCCGAACGACCCGCTCGACCGACGGCGAGGTCGTGTTGGTGTCAGGGTTGATGCCGATCCGGTCATAAGCCTCGTTGAAGACGCAAAGCACGTCCGCACCGCTCCGCAGGATGAACTTCCGGCTGATCGCGTGGACGAGGACCAGGTTGCCGTCGACGGACTTGGGTACCAGGCTCTCGCTACCGTCCGAATTCTCGATGTAGATGGCCGGCATTTCCTGGTTTCCGACGAAGGCAAAGGTCGTGACCTTGCCATTGTCGTAGATCGATTGCGGCTCCAGCGCCTGCGCGCCTTGTGCAGAGTAACGCCAGCTCCGCGGTCCATAGGCCTCATGAATCGCCAACACGTTGTCGGCCTCCTTCGCCTGCGCAGCGATTGCTCGCGCGGCTGCGACCTGGCGCCGCCGTTCGGCTTCGTCGGCGGGATAGCGGTACTTGACGTAATAGTAAGTGCCTTGACCCACCTCCACCTTTCCATCCCGCACCGTCAGCTCCATCTGGTAGCTTCGGGTCGATCCGTCGCGCCGGGTGGTTACGACAGAGATATTGGTGACCGGCTGGTTCTCGCGCGGTTTCAGGAACAGGATACTGCCTGCCGGCGCGACCTCCCATGCGAGACTGTTGCCGAGCGCGACATGGGCGATCTCCTCGTCCGCCGCGAACTCCACCTGCACCGAGGAGCGCAGAGAGCCGATAATCCGGGTAACGTTGTAGGGTTGGTAGTCGACAAAGCGCACACGGCTGTCCTGCGCTGCGCCGCGCGGAATCTCGAGGGCGAGGGCCGAAAACGCCGAGCCGGCAAGAAGAAGAGCGAAGATGACTGCGGTACGCATCAGTTGATCGCCTCCGGATCGGCCCGATATTCACTGACGGCAAAACCGAGCGGGTTGACAAGCCGGTCGGTCGATGACATCGGCGCGTTCACGTAAGCGAAGGTGAGCATTGCGACCCAATGGGTCGTTCGGATTTCTTCCCCGCGCGTGATCGTGCGCATGTAGCGGACGGATACGACGTTCGGGTTGATCAGCGAGATCGAGGCGATGCTGATGCGCGCCGTGGCACTCCGCCCATAGGTGTTTTGCGGCGATTCCGGGTTGCTGCCGCGATAGAAGGTCGAGAATCGCGCTTGCTCCGGCTGCGTCGACAGCAAGGCGACGGTGCGGAAATTCTCCTCCGCCTCGCTCCAGACATAGCCTTCGCGAGCGCGCACATATTTTGCCGCGAAGTATTTGGTGACGGCCTCATCGTAAGTTCCCGCCGTCGACGTCAATGCCGAGACGACGTCGACTATGCCGGTCGAATTGTCGACCCGCACGACAAACGGCTCGACCGTCTTCAGCGGCGTCAGACCGGCGACCGCGAAGATCGAGGCGCCGGCAAGGACGCCGGCCACGATGGCGATCGACCAGGCGATGCGCGCCGAGCGCTCGACCTGGATCATACGGTCCTGATCGAAGCGTCGCGCCTTCTCGAAGTATGACTTGAGTTCGTCGCTCGAGACCATCGCGTTATCCCTCACAACGACGATAGGATGCAGCGGCGTCGAAATGTGCAAAGGCTGGCGGCTCCTTTTTCTCTTCGGCATAGGTCGCAACCACGCTCGACGAGGTTACCGGCCGCGCATCCGAATGTTTCTGCTTGAGGTTGCTGTTGTCCTCCCACTGCCACATGGAGCGATTGAGTGGCCGGCGCGAATAGCCGTCGCATTTAGGGACCGGATAGGTCATTGATGAACAGCTGCTTAAGATCGCTGCCATGCACAGCAGCGGAAATGTTCTGATCATTCCGAGAAGACCTTTTTCTAGTTGGTGCGGGCATCATCAACTGTCGCCGTTAGAGGTGAAGGTCCGTCCGGCGGCTCGGAACCCGCGGCCGGCGGCACGGGCGGTATGTGATGCCGCCGAGGCGAGCGTGCCTTCATGGGCGTCACGCGCAGCGCCGTAACCGTAGGTCAACGAAGCACCGCCAGCGGCGAGCGCCGAAGCGATGTTGGGAAGCTGATAGAAGACATAGAGAGCAGCGAGGCAGATGGCGCACAGCGCAATCGGCCGCATCAGCACATCGCTATACCCCTCGATCTCCGTGAAGGTCGTGTCGATGCAGGTGATCAGCAGCGAGCCGACCGCGACGACGAGGACCTGCAAGATCACGAAGTTCGCAAGCTGCCCGATCCAGGCCTCGGTGAAGCGCCGCGTCGGCTGGAACATGGCGAGCGCCACGAAGATCGGCCCGATCGCCAGCACGATGGCGAGCGCCAGACGGGCGTAGAGCGAGACGATGTAGCCGATCGATGCGACGACGAAACTTGCGAAGATGACCATCATGCCGCCGACGCCGGTGGCGATATCGCCCGGCCAGGAGGCGCGTGACCAGATATCGGTGGCCGCGTCCTGCCCCTTGTCGAGCAGACTGTCGAACGTCGAGGCGCTCGGTGTCGATCCGGTGTTCAGCGCCTGCGAGATCTCGCGCGGCAAGGTCTCGACGAAGATGTTGGTGACGTAGGTCTGGTATTCGCTGGCGTTCTTCACCAGCATCACGATGATGGCGAGCCTGATTGCCCGGTAAGCGAAGTCGAGGATCGGCTCCTGGACCGAGCCACGAAGAACGAGATAGCCAAAGAGCACGATATAGAGGGTGATCGCCGCCGTCAGTGGGCCTGAGACCCACTCGGCGATATTCGACGTTCCGGTGGAGACGAAGTCTTCCAACGGCGTCTTGAATTGCTCGTCGACGAAGGCGAACACCTCATACATGGGCGTCAGCCTCCGAGCGACTGCCGCATGCGCTGGAACCGCCGCTTAATATCGGCACTTTCCGCGTTCCTGCAGTTTGGGGTGTCGCGAAGCTCGCCCGGATTGTTGCGGCACTTGGTGACGATGTCGGCAAGTAGCGCTTCGTCCGCGACCAACTCGTCGACAGTGTAGGTCCGTTCGGCCTGATCCGAGCAGGCCGTCAGGCCAAGGATCGCGAGGAAAAGGGAAAATTTCCTCATTGCAGTGCTGCCTTCATCGCGTCCATGCGCTGGCGCCAGTCCTCGGCCTTGCGCTGCTCGTCGACCTGCGCCTGCGCCTGCTGCACCATCCGCAAGCCTTCCATGCGCAGCATGTCGGTCTGAAGAAAAGCCGTTTCCGCCAGAAGCCGCGCCTGAAGGTCGGCGATATCCTTGGCATCGCTTGCCGTCGATATCTTCTCGCGTAACTGGTCGATGCCGTCGATGCGCTTTGTCGCCTTGTCATAGATCTGCTGGCCGAGGCTCATCTGGCCGGCATTCCTGTTCTGGATGCGGGAAAGCTCCTGGGCATAAAAGTCGTCGGCGCTGGTCCGATACGTCGAATTGCCCTCAAGGAATTCCGAAGCCGCATCACCGAGGACGCCCGTGCCCTTGCCCTTGAACAGGCCTTCGATGGCGTCGAAGTCTGCCGGCAGCACCCTGCGGATGGCAGGATCGTTGAGGACGCTGGCGACATCCGCCATGTCGGTGAGCTTGTTAAGCGAGCCATAGAGCTGCTGCGCCTGTTCGATCTGCTGATTGAGGGCGTCGAGCTGCGACTTGAGCTCGGCGATGGTTTCGATGTGCTTGGCGATCGCCGTCTGGTCGATCACCGGAATCCCCTGCCCTGCCGCTGTGCCGGCGGAAAGCATGAGCGCCGCGGCGATCGCCGCGCCATGAAATCTAAATGAGGTCATCAGCTCGCACTCCTTCTTTGCTGGAAAACGGGAAGCCAGTCCTCTCGCCGGTTGCCGACTTCGGCGCGGACCGCGTCGGCAAGCTCGACATTGGCGGTACGGCCGGAAAGGATGGCGAGTTCGTCGCCGAAACCGCTGAGGTTCAGTTCGGCGACGACGCTGTTGTGTCCCTGCTTCAAGACGAACCGCCGACTCTCAACGGAGAGCTCGCGTGCGATCAATTCGTATTCGCGCTCCGTGAGCTTGAAGCCGTCGACATAGTCGGCGCGGTTGCCGCGCGCGTTCGGCAGGAAGATCTGCGTCGGGCATTGTTCGATGATGGTGTGGGCGATCGGCGAGACGATCGCGTCGCGCGGGCTCTGCGTGGCAAACAGCATGAGGCCGTTTTGCTTTCGGATCGTCTTGAGCTTATTCTGGGCAAGATCGCGGAAGCCTTCGTCCTGGAGCGCTTTCCAGAACTCGTCGATCACAATGATGATCCTGCGACCATCGATCAGTTGCTCGACGCGATAGAAGAGATAGGCCATCAGGGGGGCACGGATTTCCTCGTTATCGAGGAAATCGGTCATGTCGTAGCCGACAAACGTGCCACCATCGCCAAATTCACCGAAGCCGATGTCCTCGATTACATTATCGAAGACCCAGCCGAGCGGCCCTCCCGTCTCCCAGCGACGCAGCCGAGCAGCGATCCCTTCCGGGTTCGTGTTGTCCAAAAAAGTCCTGAGCGCGCCGATCGTCCGGCGCTCCACCGGCAGATCGGCGAGGCCTTCGATGGCGGAGGCAATCTCGCGAAGCTCGGTCACGGTCAGTTCCCGCGTGGCCGAACCAGCAAGCTTGCCGACCCAGCGCGTCAGGAACACCTTGTTCTCCGGCGTCAATTCGAGGGCCTTCAAAGGGACGCAGCCGGTCGGAATACCGTTCTTCAGCGGGAGATAGGTGCCGCCGGCGGCGCGTATGTAGAGATCGGCTCCCCTGTCCTTGTCGAAGAACACCACATGTGGATCGTGCTTTTCGAGCTGCGACAGCATGAAGTTGAGCAGCACCGTCTTGCCGGCGCCCGACGGGCCGCAGACGAACGTGTTTCCGAGATCGCCGCAATGGAAATTGAAGTAATATGGCGAGCCGGACGCGGTCTTGAGCAGCGCGACGGCGGGGCCCCATTCATTGCCGTCTTTCTGGCCGATCGGATAGGAGTGGAAGGGCGACAGCGCCGCGAAGTTTCGCGACGAGATCGCTCCGGACCGGGCACGATAGCGGAAATTGCCGGGCAACTGCGCCCACCAGGCCGCCTCGAGACCAAGATCCTCGCGGGCAACGACGGCGCCTCCGCTCGCCAGGCTGGCGCGGGCCTTGGCAAGATTGTCGGTCAGTGCCTTCACCGAGGGAGCAAAGACGCAGAGCGTCAGGTGATGCTCGCCAAGGACGAACCGGTTGGATTCGAGGTCATCCATCGCCCCATCGAGTTCCTCGATCTGTGAGGCCGCCTTGTCGCCGCTGCTGACCATCTGGTTTTGCTTGCGGCCCATGATCACGCGTGCGTCGGCTTTCGAGACGAAGGAGAAGGATTGCGCCAGGATCAGTTCGAAAGGACTGGTAAGCACGCCATCGAGCATGCCGGTCCTGGTGCGAGCCGGATATTCCTTGAAACTCAACATGCCGGCATAGCGGCTAGTCGCCTCGTGCCGGATTTCGATCGTTTCACGGCCGACAATGACGCGATCGGAGTAGATCGCCGAGGCTATGCGCCCTTCTGTCAGCGGGAGCGGTTCCCGCCGGCCGCCGACGATCTGATGCAGCAATTCACTCGGCTCCGAGAAAAGCAAAGCATCATGCTCGTAGAGGGACAGCACGCGCGGCTCGAAGCGTTTCAACGCGGCAGTGACGTCGACGACCTTGTCGCGGAGATGCTTGAGGGCTTCCTCGTCGAGTTCGACGCCCGCCCGACGGGATCGTCGCAGGCGCGACAAGAGCTTTGCCGCCTTGTCTACCGGATCGCGAGCCGGTGACCAGAGGATTGTCAGATAGAGTTCGTTGCGAAACAGGTCCTCGCCCACCATGCGCGTGCGGTATTTGTCGTTCAACTCGGCCGAGAAGGCAGTCGCGAAGGTGCCCTCGGGATAGTCGCTGTCCCGGCGGCGAATAAGATGGGTCCACAAGGCGAGTCGCTCGTCGGCGATGTTGCGGTAGAGCGTGTTGAGGTCGCGATGAAGGGCATTCAGGTCGAGAACATCCGCGGTCTCGAACGCGACGCCTTCGAGCGCGATCGTCACCATCAACGCCCGTGACTCGAGCGCGATTGTCGACTCGTCGACATGGCGGATATAGGGGATGAAGGTCTCCGGAGCGAGCTCGCGGGACCTGAGGGTTGCAAGACTAGGCAAATCCAAGATCCCTCTCGTCAAAGCGCCGGGCAAGCTTCAGGGGCGAAAGGGTCGCCCCGCCCCAATAGAAGCTGTTGCGGGAGCGGCCGCGTGTCTCCACCCAGGCAAGCAAGATGCGGAACATATTTTGGTCGTGCTTGACCAGCGTGCGGAAAACGAGATGAAAGACGACGCCGACAGCCAAGTAGGCGATCGAGCCGGCGACGATGTAGAGAATGATGGTGAGCATGATGTTCACGCCCATGGCTTCCATTGTTACGCCGGCGATCATCGCCGGCCGGGTGCAGGCGATGAACAGCGTGTCTTCCTCGAGCGTCGGCCGCGCGGTCGCCATGCTGTCAGCTCCCGACAATGGTGTTCACGAGTTCGGTGGCGCCGAAGATGCCGCCGATGCCGATGATCCAGAACCCTGCTCGTCTCAGATCCATGTAGCCGAACATCCAGGCGATACAGATCACGATCACTGCAATGACGGCGAGCAGCTTGGCGATATTGCCGGTCAGCATGTCGACGATATTCTGCAGGACGGTTTCGATGCCGGCGGCCTGCGCGAAAGCCGGCTCGACCATGGTGGCTACGATGGCGACGGCCATCAGGGTGGAGGCGGCGATCGGCCGGATACGGGAACTGAAGGTCATTCACTCTGCTCCATTTTATTGTTCTGAAACACGAGGACGGAGGACCGCCGCCGCGAATTGAAGACATCCCAGGCCGGCGCGGACGCCGTCTGATCGTTCGGGGTAGCATCGCTTTCAGCTTCGACGGGGACATCGCCAGCCGTCCCCTCGCTCGGCCCCCTGCCCGCCCCACCATCGCCGATCGTGAGCATTGCGAGGGTTTGGCCGAGCTTTTCGATTTCTTTGCGAACTTGCTCGTCATATTCGACGATAGCGCCGACGGACGGATCGTCCCGCCCGTAGTAGGATCGCAGCATGTCCCGCTCTGCGCGGCTCGGATCGGCGCCGGCCCTCAGTGCGAGCCGGTAGTATCCGTCGAGCAGTGTGGCGGTGGCCTGGAGGTTAAGGCATGGATCGAAAGCGTCAGAAATCGAGAAGCTCATCTTTCGAAGCTCTTCCAAGCCAATGCCGCCGAGGCCGAGCTGGATGTCCTGCCGTTCGGCCGCCAGTGCCGTGGCGACCTCGATCGCCTCAGCCTTGGTCCTGGGCTGTTCAGAGAGCGGCGGCCCGCTGTTGATCCGGATCGCGAAAGGTTCGAAACGACTTTCGAGGCTGACGACGCCAGCAAGAGTTTCGGCCGCGACCATAGGTGCACAGGTCTGCGCGAGATCCACAAAGGCAACGGGCATGCTCAGTACCACACCCTTTGGCGTCCGATCCCCTCGATCGTCACGTCGACATGGTGAGGCTTCGAGCGGACCTTGGGCCGTCTGGTCACATAACGCCGGCATTGTCGCTCGCCGCCCAGGTGGTCCCACCGGGACGAAATGGCACTGCCGGCGCTATCGTAATGGCATTCACTGTTCGAGACAGTTTGGGGTGCGGTAGAGACACAGCTTGCCTCGTGGCCGCGATCACTGCTTCGCGTCGTCAGCCTGAAACCATCATCGCAGGCGTAGGGTTCATATCGCGGCTGCGAGGCCCTGAAGCCGACGCCGCTGCAGGTTGGAAACGCGTGTCCCCTGGCAAGCTCCCGCCAAAGTCTTTTCATCGGAGGCTGGCATGGCGCATACTGTGTCGGGCCGCCCGGGTTTGAAAGGCACAGGATAACCTGGCATCCCCAATCATCTGCCCGCGCAATACTGTCTGAAACGAGGTATGCTGACGAAGCGCCAATCGTCGAAAGGAAGCTGCTGATCAGTAAGTTCTTCATGGAGAGACCCCCGCAAGCGCTGCACTAAATCCCAGCGCTGTTGATTACCGCAACCGATATACCACCTTATATAACGCAGTTAAACAAATGACAAGAGCTCTCAATTCGCAGTGGCACAGCCTCGCCTTCTCGGCTTTCATTTTTCACGAAATCGTCGACAATCCGATTGAGGACGAGACGCCCCAGTCGCGACTGAAGCAGATCGGCATGATGAGCGTGCTCTATATCATGCACCAGGGACACCAGCAGCTAACCCTTTCAAGTGTCGTCGAAATCACGGGCCTTACCCGCACCGGCGTGACGGAAACGATCGACCCGTTGGTGCGGCGTGGATTGTTGACGGAGAAGTTCGTGAAGAATTCGATGGGCCGCGGCAAGGCGCGGCAATTCGACATCGCGCCGCAGATCCTGGAGAAGCTGCGAAGCTTTCAGCAAGACGCTGACAGCGAACCCATTGCACCCTGAGACCGGTCAAAGTCAATGTTATAAGTGACTTTGTTACCTGAGAGCGGCATGGGCCCTGTTTTTCACGAAGCGCCAGATGGATCCGAAGGAATCGTTGGCGTCAAAAAGCGCAACCAAGGCCCCAGAATAAGCCTCATGTGCCAGACTTGGCACGCTGAACGAGAGGCACCGCACCTTCGATCTGACGGCCAACAGCCCGGCCGTAAGCCCGCCAGGAAGGTTCTTTCAATGAGGGATAGGCAGGCTAGCTAAACCTCATACTATTGGCATAATGTGAGTTATAGGAAGGATGGCTATAACTCATGCGCTGGAACTGGCAACGAAACCGCGCTTGCCTATACGATCGAGCGGGGCCGCAAGAGCTATTACGACATGCTGGAGAAAAGCAACAGGAACAATGCGATCACGGGCTGGCTGATCTATTTCGGGCAAACTATTCTTGAGGCTCAGCAGACGACTCTCAACGCATGGAATTCCATATATCGAAAACGCGGCTGTACGACTCGTTGCGTGGCCAGCTAAATCCACGACAAGAGAAAGTTATCGCGCGGATGTTCCGCGAGGGCATCGACGGGTTCAAGGGCGGTCTCAGCGCAGAGAACTACATCAGTATTACGCAGGCCTCCCGCGCAACGGCAACGAGAGACTTGCAGGACCTTGTTGCTAAGGGGGCGTTCCTTCGAACCGGTGAACTGAGGCACACGCGGTATCATCTAAAACTCCCGAAGTGAGCTGATCAGGCGTGGAAGAGGTCGCGCGAACGGGATTACGGGTGGCGGCATTCAGCGACAGGTGAAGTTGCAGGGAGGAAGAAACTCCTGGACGTTGATCCTAGCCACAGAAGGATCACTCGCGATCGGTTTTCTGAGCAGGTGCGGCCGCCTGAAGGTCAGCCGGAATGCTCCTTCCACGACTGCAGGATTTCCATCGACGCCGGTAAAGCGAGAAAACACGCCGTCATTCAAAGTTCTCCAGCGATCTTTGTGCGTCACAAGACGCACGGCGCTGTACAAACCCTCCTTAATGAAGACTAAATCATCAACATCAACAATGTCGCGCCGACAATCAGCAGCGCGGAAACGGTTGATGCCCAGATCACAAGCATATCGTGATCGTAGTGGTTCTTCTCTCGGTCAGAGCGATGCATTTGTGCCTTCTCCGGCTCATCTTCCCGCAGCCTTTGGGTCACTCCCTGCTAAGTACCGATTTTACTCCCAAATAAACAATTCCACTATAAGCCGTCGCAGCTATGCGGGGGCGCCCGAAGGGCTTATGCGGCTAGCCTGACCGCTCAACGTGACCGTCACATAGCCGCCGACATCACGATCAAAGCAGTCGCGGCGACGGCCCCCGGATAGCAAGACGACGATAACTGCCTCGGCGCAGAGATGTTAAGTTTGCCCGACAGAACCAGCCGCCGTCGCTGTGTGCAGTGCGTCAGCAGGCCGTGCCCACGAGGGGCGTCTTGAGGCTCGCCCCCGGCAGGTCGTGATGCCGATCAGCGCGTTGACAGGACCACTGCGGTCAAGCGAAAAGACGTTGGAGGAGAATATTGGGCAATGATCTGAGCGCCGCTGTGTTTCACGCTCCGCTGATGGACATCGACGACGAGCTGCGAGGCATGCTTCTTGTCGACCGGGAGAGGACAACAAGGGCGATTGCGATCCACCTTTTGCTGCGTATGCGGCCCCAGGTCCTGTTTCGGAGGAACTCGGAAGATGTAGCTCTCGAGGAAGTCGTCGATGGGATCGTTGATGCCATCCTGACTGTTCCGGAGAGGGTACTTGGCGATTTCGCCCAGGGAGGCTGCGCCACGTGCGGCCGCAACGGGCTTCATTGCCAGGGTAGTGTCAAAAGCTCTGACTGACTGTTTTGAGCCTGTTCATGCTGATCGCCCGGGTGGGGCCTGATCCCGTCTGGTCGTCGCAAGACACATGGCCAGCGCATTCACCGGGTGAGGCGCACGAGCCCGCGCCGCAACCTCGCGCAAAAAAACGACCTTCCCCTTTTGCGGGAAATCAATTAGCGTTCAACTCAGCCGACATGAGCGGAGCCTGTGCTTCCGGACGATGCGATCAAGATTATCGCTATGAGAGCGTCCGGCCACATCGTCTTGCGCCGGACTCTTGAAGGAGAGTCGTCATGTCGAAACAATTAAAGCATAGCCCTCGCCCGTCGAACGAGACGGGCGCGAAAGATGATGTCGCGGTGGCGGCGGCTGTGAAACTTGCGATGGAGGTCTTTGGCTGCGACGCGAAAACCGCCGCGGCGCATCGCGCGATCGAAGCCTGGGTGGAAAAGCGCGAGGGCGAGTTCACGTTCTGGCTGCATGTCTTCAGTACTCTCAATCCGGACTCCATTCGACCGGCGCGTCAGTTTCGCAGAAGCGCGTAAGTCAAGGCGGTGCCGGACCGATTGGCTTCCGAGTGCCTACCAAAAAAAAGCGTACCAGGCGCAGGCGCTTTAGCGCCGAAGCCCGTTCGCGCGCAGCTTGACCGGTAACAGGGCAACCGCAGGAGGTTTTAGCGTTAGCGCCGCCCGACGGGCGGAAACCGGGACCGACTGCCCCCGGGCAAGCTGCTCCGCTTGAAGGAACTCGCTCGTGCGGCACGTATTCTGAACGAATGGGCTGACCACCGCTACGCCGCGCGCTCGCGAGCGGCTTCGCTACCGCCCAGCTACACATGGGGTAATCGCGGTGCGACTGCCCCGGCAGCAGCAAGCAAAGATCACGCGCGGGTGCTGAAATTGGAGGGCGATGCCGTCCGCCTCATGCTATAAAGGCCGATGACCAAAAGCGAACAGCAGTACGAGTTCTCAGAATTCTCCGGCGAATTCATCGATGACGATGTAATCGTCATTTTGCGTATTTACCGTCCTGCCGACACCAATCTCGATTGGGTGCTTGAGGTATTCGACCAGGAAGGGAACACGACCATCTGGGATAACACCTTCGACACGGATCGAGATGCGTTCCAAGAATTCCTGGCCACTGTTCAGCGCGACGGTATACGAAGCTTCGTAGATGCACCGGTGCAAAGGCTACATTGACGCTTGACCAGATTACCCCGCGCCAATGGCTTTCAGTTCCTGCCCTGTGAGACCCTTCAATCTGTGAGGTTGTAATGAGTTGGGGGCAGGCATGGCGACAACAGTTCGCGCTGAGAAGGTGGGTACACAGATGTCCGACGGCGACATCGAGTCGGCGCTTGGCGTCGCCTGCGAATTGCTTGAGATGACGCACGAAGGGATAATCCGCCTCATCATTCGCGAATGGCTGGAGGAATACGGCTTACTGCCCATCTATGATCTGGACGAGGGTAGCGAGAGGAAGGGGAGTGCGTGAACGGCTTTACTGACGAAGAGAGAGCGGCCGACCGGAAGCGCCGCGACGATGCGATTAAACTGAGAAACGCCAGAGACGCAGCTTGGCGTCGTTCGGGGGCAGCCAGACAGATACGAGATGTATCCACTGTGGCAGACCGATGAGCTCGTGGGAGGCCACCAATCCCGAAATTCCTTTGTGCGACATCTGCCTCTGAATACCCGTTTCCGTAAGAGCGCATTGTTAGTGAGCCTTTGCGCCTTCCTTTCGGGATGCGAGCTAGGGGAGTGCCATCCGCCTCTGCCTCCGCTGCTCCGCAATTTGGAAGCGTCGGGAGGCTGGTGGACCAACGGGTGCCCCCCTCCCGAAAATTTTCTTCGTAGCCGCATGCCAGAAGGCGTTTCACCGGAGCTCACAAGGCGATTGCGGATGCGGTTCCCGGCCCCCGGTGATGCTGCGGCTTTGGAACGTCACCTGCAGGGAGAAGGGTTCCAGATTTCCTCACCTTGCGGTGATCATGCTCCGAGAGTGCGTCTGGGTCAGTTTCACCAAGAGGGTTGTCCGTACCCGATGAATGCGAACATAGCTTGGGAGCGAGCAGAGGACGGAACAGTGACCTGGGCAAAAGGTCACGTCTTTTACAAATACCCGTAGGCTCTCGTCACGCCGCCGATCGCTCCTGCTGGTCTGGCACTCTCGCCGCACGCATAAACCGCACGGAAGCCGAGCTACTTCAGTTCGTATATCGTCAAATCATCCGCCCTCTCCCTGATCCCCTTGAACGACGGATGCCGCAGCTTGCCGTCTTCCGTCCAGGCGCGATACGCTATTTCCGCGACGAGGAAAGGCTCCGTGAAGACCGCGCCCTTCCGCTTCAGGTTCACCGCCGGCGAATCCGTCTCGATCTCCCCTAGCAACTCCCGAAGCTTCACCGACTCTTCACGCGTCCAGCCGGTTCCGCAGCCTCCGACATAGACGAGTTCGCCGCCTCTGCGCGCCGCTAACAGCAGACGCCCGATTGCGCCGGTAACGGTCGATTGCTCGAAGCCGATGATGACGAAACTGTCGCGGCGGGTGCAGGTGATCTTGCGCCACGCATCGTTTCGGCCTGAGCGATATGGCCCCTCGCCGTGCTTCGCGATAATACCTTCGAGCCCGAGCTCGCAGACGACCCGGAGAAACTCGTCGCCGTCTGCCTCAACCTCTTCAGACAAGCGAATGGCGCCCTCACGGCCTGCAACAAGTGGCTCCAACATGCGTCGGCGCTCCCGCTGCGGCAGTCGGCGCAGGTCGCGGCCATTGAGATAGAGGAGATCAAAAGCAAAGAGGATGATTTCGCCGGGCTCATGCGCGGAGGGACGGCGGCCGAGGGCGCGCTGCAACATGCCGAAATCGGATCGGCCCTGCTCGTCGAGAACGACCGCCTCGCCATCAAGTATGGCAGTCTTGAGCCGGAGCTGCCGCGTCTCGGCGATGATCGACGGAAAGCGGTGCGTCCAGTCGTACCCACCCCGCGTTATGATGCGGATTCTGTCAGGTTCGATATGAAGCGCCAACCGATAGCCATCCCATTTCACCTCGAAGGCCCATTCCGGACCTTTTGGCGGCTTGTCGACGAGCATCGCAATGCACGGGTCGACGCGCGCCGGCATAGGGTCTGGCGGAGGCGTGCCATGCGGCTTTTTTGATGAAGATATGGCCATCGCAAGATTAAAGCGGGCGGCGCCGCAAAAAAGCCTCAGCGATACGATTTCCGCCAACCTGCGGCCCACGCCTCAAATTCCGAACAGAACCAGCGTTCCCCATATGCCGGACTTATCCGGGTTTGCGAGTAATACTCTTGCCCGGGCACGTGGAAAATTCTCTCTCCCGTGACGCTGACATTACCCTTGATGTGGCAGGATTCGCCACCTGAGCCCTTCCACAAACCAAGAAGGTCGCTGAAGGTGATGCCGCCGGCTGCGCCGACCGCGAGCGCCGCGCCCAATAATCCCGGCGCTGCAAAAAGCGCAGAACGCTGTTGCTGCTTTCGGGCGCCTTGTCGATAAATCATGCCACCCCCCATTTCGCCTGACGATGGTAGAAGAAGGCACAAATTAGCAAAAGCTGCACAAAGGGAGTATCAACGGCTGCGGGCCGCATTGACTCTTAGCACCACCGGAACATAATAGGAACGTTCATCGGCGTTGCGGCCGCCAATCTGAAAACCCGTGGGGCAAAAGTCTCCGTGCGTGCGCGGAGAAGGAGTCGTTATGTCTGCCGAGAAGCATACTTCCGACATCGAGGAATTCGACACCTGGATGGATGCGGTCGCGTCAGCACTTGCCTGGCATGGCGGCGACGCAGAAGCTACCATCCGGACGCTCCTCGCCGACTGCAAGCATCTGCGAGAACAACTGGCACTGGCTCAGATTGCGATGGCTCTGGGCTTCACTCGCGGCTGGTCGCCCTGCCCGGAGCGCCAGGATGAGGTGACGACGTGAGCGACGAGCAAGGCGCGGCCAAGCACGATACAACGCTGTACGTGCACTATTGCGAGCATCCCGACTGCAAAAGATGGGGTGCCTTTGGGTTCGCCGTCGGGAAATCGGAGCCGAACTGGTTCTGTCTCGAACACCGGCCAGATTGGAAGCCACGCAATGCCTAGAGCTGGTGCCTGGTGGCTGTCCGAGCTTGTCGGACGCAAGATCCGGATCGAATGTGAATGCGGGGTAAAAAGATGCTACGACGCGAGGGCCATGCTCAAGCGGACCGGGGACCGCACCATGCCCGCTCTGTTGACGGAATTGGCGATTGCGAACGGATGCGTGAAAACGGGCAACAAGTTCTATGACCGTTGTCGGCTGGTCTATCGAGAGACACTGCCCGACCAGGATGACAAGCTCTCCCGATGGAACCGGCCGACGGTGCGGCGCCGGCCGGCTCTCCCGACGAGATCACCTTCGCGAACCTTCCGGAATGGTATGACCTGTTCTGCAGTTGCCGCAGATGCGGCCGCGAGAACCGGATCGATCGGCGCGCGCTGGCGCGGCGGTTCGGGGCAAAGCGGCCGATACTCTCCCTCGCGCGATACCTGCACTGCACGGACTGCGGGAATAAGGATCGGAATGTCGTCAAGATTGGTCGAATCAGCCGATGAAGCCGCCGTCCTTAACGGCAGCATTCCAATGTGCCAACTGGCTCAGTGATTTTATCAGATTGGACCAGCTCAATGATGCTTCGCTACTTTCTGGCTGCCGCCCAGATCTCGCTTCTTGCAATTTCGCCGGCCCTGGGCGGCGCCGGTCCGATCATCGGGCGCGCAACCGTGATCGATGGAGACACGATCGAAATCAGAGGAGAGCGAATTCGCTTGCACGGCGTCGATGCGCCGGAGAGCTGGCAAAGATGCGGGGATGGCGACGGCGGCGCCTATCGATGTGGCAAAGATGCTGCCTTCGCACTGAACAGATTCCTGACGGCTTCTCGTCCTACCCGCTGCGACGTGCTCGAGCGCGACCGATACGGACGCTTCGTCGGAATCTGCTTTCGCGCTGACGGCCGCGAGATCAATCACTGGCTCGTCGAAAGCGGGAATGCGGTGGATTGGGAAGCGTACAGCAAGGGAGCCTATGCCGATGCTCAGGAGTTCGCACGGTCACGGGGCGCTGGCATCTGGCGTGGACAATTCCAGTTGCCTTGCCAGGCACGCGCGGAACGGGCAAAGCGAGGGCCGTCATGCTGAACGCGGCCTGCAAACTCGCATTACGGGAAAAACGAAAACGTCGGCTCGGTTTCGGGCGCTCTCGTCTCCAGCGTGCAGCCAGTATGAGGGCGCGTATAATGATCACCTCCTCGCCGGCTTCGACGCGTGCCAACAACTTCACCGAGGAGGTCTACAACAAACGACGGCTCCATTCAGCGCTCGCCTACTTGAGCCCCCAACAGTTCGAGGATCAACACATCCGGCAGACTGGCAAATCAGCAGCCTGATCCATGTCCACCCCAAGGGGCGCACTCCGCCTGAACATTTGCCCGCCTGCTAATAGCCGGCAGAGACAACCTGACGAAGTCCGAGACCCTCACGAATTCCGCCGTCTAGGCATTCCTTGCCCCTTGCGACGCGCGATATCATTCCCGTCTTCCACCAAGGCCGCACCAATTTGAAGGCTTGGCAAACTTTGCCAATCTCCTTGGCAGCTTTGGCGTCGAGTGTTAAGGTTTGGCCTGTGAACGGAGGCGACCCATGGCGACGATGAACATCTCTCTCCCTGATCCAATGAAGACCTGGATCGAGACACGACTGAAGCAAGGCGAATTCAGCAACACAAGTGACTATGTGCGCCACTTGATTCGCCGTGATCAGCAGCGGGAGGCCGCGATCGCGACAATTCAGCAGGCGATAGACGAGGGGCTCTCCAGTGGGGAGCCTGAACCATTTGATGCCGCAAGCTTCAATGCACGCATGCGGGAGCAGCATGGCGCGAAGTAGTCCATGGGAACTCCGACTGACACCGCGTGCACGCGCTGATCTTGAGGACATTTGGCAGTATACTGCGGAAACCTGGTCTGTGGAGCAAGCGGATCTCTACGTCGAAGGCTTATCAGGCACATTTGAGGCCGTTCTTGCGATGCCGGAAATGGCGCGGGAGCGAAGCGAATTTGCCGTACCCGTTCGCATTCACCCCAGCGGCCAGCATGTCATCATCTACCGGATCGAGCCCGACTACCTCCTGATCATCCGCGTCCTCGGCGCGCGGCAAGATTGGCGCGCGGCCTTGGAGATCCTCGACAATGGTCTTCTCTGAGCAAAGCCGGTAGTCACGTTCGAAATTAAAGGAAGAAGACAGCCCGGGGCTGATTTATCCTTCCGTGAGGGCAACGGGTGGCACCTGCCTTGTCGCCTTCCATCCCACTCTTATTCAGAATCTGAGGCAGGGCGCAATATGGCGGCTTGAATGGCAGGGAACTCCGCAACCCGAAATCTCGAGGCTTTAAACCAGCTAGAACAAGGTCTGGTTATTGGGTCACTCACGCCAACATTCACGGTGCGGTTGTCGTGCCCGGGCGCTTTTTGGTCGAGACGAACGTCAAGCGCGTCCAGCACGTCGATGGCGGTTACGTGGCGGAAATTCTGGTGAAGGAAGGCGACCCCCTCGAGCAACGCACCTCCTCATCCGGCTCTACGGCACGCTGCTGAGCGCCGATCTCGCAATCAGGACCGTACAGCTGTATCCCTCCGGTGGCGGCCGCCTTGCCGAGGTAGGCTGAAGACTGCAAGTCCTACTGCAAGCACTGGGGATAGTCCGATGACGAAGCATCAGATTGAGGTCATAACGTCGGTCGAGCGGCGTCGGCGCTGGTCTCGGGAGGAGAAGACATCGAGCGCGAGATCAACGGTCTTGCCGCCGCTGAGCGCCTGGAGCGGCGTCGCCGCGAAACATCCGCTTGGCACCGAACTCCACGAATGGCTGCGGGCCGAACGAGCAACGCTGTCGCGCAGTTCACCGGTCGGCGAGTCGATCGATTACATGCTGAAGCGCTGGGACGGGTTTACGGCCTTCCTTAGTGACGGCCGCGTCTGCCTGACGAATAACGCCGCCGAACGGGCGCCGCGCGGCTTCGTTCTCGGCAGGAAGGCATGGCTCTTCGCCGGTTCCGATCGAGGTGCTTATCGCGCCGCCTTCATGGCGAGCGTTTCGAGCAAGGCATCCCATACACCTTGCTCGGCCCAACGCCGAAATCGCACATAGACCGACTTCCATTTCCCATATCGCTCATGCATATCGCGCCAGGGGCAGCCGACGCGCAGGACGTGGAGCATCCCGTTAAGAAATCGGCGATTATCAAGTGATGGGCGCGATTTGCGCCCGCGTTCTCTTGGTAAGAATGGCGCGATGATCCGCCATGCCGCATCACTCAAATCGCCTCGTGCCAAAGCCGCCTCCGCAAAAGCAGCTATGAATCAAAGATTGGCCAAAAAGGGAATCGGGAGGGTTCTGTGAGGTCGCGCGGGGATGCGCTGGCGAACTGACGCCGGGGGCGACCTCATTGAAGCCGGATTGAACTGGCCCGCTGACGCTGGCACGCCGCTATGGATTTAGTGCTGCGGCGTTTGATCGTGGCGCGCCGGTATTGATGGCGCGCGCCGCGGCGGCAAGGGCAATGCCGCGGTGCGGCGGCGTCCGGCGCTGGTGTTGTGGGGAACACCGGGGTGTTGAGCGCGGCTTTGGCAGAGCCGGAACCGGAGCGGGATGACACAGGGGACAGGGGCCCCTGTCGCACCGACCTGCGCCGGCGCGGCAAGGCTGTCGGGACCAATGGGCGCGGCGGCGTGGACTCATGACGTATCGGGCCGTGGTCGCGCCCGCGGCAGCCTGACGGTGATGCGCAGGATGCCGCCGCAGCAGGGACAGACGGTCGGATCGAAGGGGCCTCGCTGACAACTTTCCGCCCGGCTGCGTTCCGGCGGGGCATCGGCCAGCAATCGCCTGATGACGGCGAGGCGGGCGCGGCGGATGCCGTTGGCGAGGAAACCGTAATGGCGGATGCGGTGGAAACCGTCGGGCAGGCAGTGGAGCAGGAAGCGGCGGATGAACTCGTGCGGTGCCAGTGTCATCGAGCGTGGGGCATTGCCGTGGCGGTAGTCGCGCCAGCGGAAGGTCACGCCGGTGGCGTCAGCGCTGACGAGGCGGCTGTTGGCGATGGCGACGCGATGGGTGTAGCGGCCGAGATAGGCGAGCACCCGTTCGGGCGATCCGAACGGCGGCTTGGCATAGACGACCCAGCGCTTCTTGCGCAGCGGACGCAGCGCCCGGGCCAAGGCATTGCCGTCGCCAAGCGGCGCGAGGGCGCCGAAGAAACGCAGGCCTCCGGCCGTCTGCGCCGCCTGCAAACGCTCGAGGAACAGGCGGCGGAACAGCCGGGAGAGCACCCGAACCGGCAGGAAGAAACGTCGGCGGCGACAGGCGACCCAGCGGCGGCGATCGGCGGCCAGCACGCCGCCGGGGACGAGGCAGTGGAGGTGCGGGTGATGGGTCAGCGTCTGCCCCCAGGTGTGGAGGATGGCGAGGAAGCCGAGTTCGCCGCCGAGATGACGGGGATCGGCGGCAATGGTCTTGAGCGTCTCGGCGGCCGCCTCGAACAGGATCGTATAGAGCTGCCGCTTGTTCTGATAGGCGATCGCGGCGATCTCGGCCGGCACGGTGAACACGACATGGAAGTACGGCACCGGCAACAGATCGGCCTGGCGGTCGGCGAGCCAGCGATCGCGCGCGGCACCCTGGCATTTGGGGCAGTGGCGGTTGCGACAGGAGTTGTAGGCGACGCGGCTCAAGGCGCAGTCGTCGCAGGTCTCGACATGGCCGCCGAGCGCCGCCGTCCGGCACAGCGCGATCGCCGCCATGACGCGGCGTTCCCCCCGGCCGAGATGACCGTCATGGGTACGACGATAAGCGGGGCCATGGCGGCGGAAGATGTCCGCCACCTCCAGCGCCGGTCGCATGGCGCGATCTCAGGCCGGCGGCACGACCTCGAGGCGCAGCCGATCGAGCGGGCTCACGGTCCGGGCGATCGTGGTTGTCGCCACCTGCGTGTAGCGTGCCGTCGTCGACAGGTGGGTGTGTCCGAGCAGCACCTGGATGATGCGGATATCGACGCCGCTCTCGAGCAGATGGGTGGCAAAGCTGTGCCGCAGCGTGTGCACGCTGACCCGCTTGGTCAATCCCGCCGCCTTGGTCGCCGAACGGCAGGCGGCATAAAGCACCTGCACATCGATCGGCTTGTCGCCCCGTCCGGGAAACAGCCAGTTCCTTGGGCGCGCCAGCCGCCAATAGGTGCGCAGGATGGCAAGCAGCTGCGGCGACAGCATCACCGTGCGATCCTTGGCGCCCTTGCCGTGACGGACCTGGATCACCATGCGTTGGCTGTCGATGTCGGCCACCTTCAGGC
>NZ_NWTH01000114.1:0-949 GCF_002531555.1 Sinorhizobium sp. BJ1 | reverse complement strand
GGCTCGTCAATGTCGATGCGGAGACAAAGCTTCAGCATGCGCTCATCCGGCAGGCGGAGGCCCAGAGACGGTCGGCCGTGGCCGAGATGAATCTGGCGACCAAGGCCTACGAGCGCCGCCGCGAACTGATCCGCAGCAACACCATCAGCCAGGCCCATGTCGATGAAAGCGACGCGGCGCGATCGAGAGCCGAGGCGAACGTGTCGGCCGCCTCCGCGACGGTAGAGGCGCAGCAGCAGCGCATGGCCGTCCTTGCCGCCCAGCGCGAAGCGGCCGTTGCCGCCGTGGCGCAGGCAGAGGCGGCGCGCGATCTTGCCCAGATCGATCTCGACAGCACCGTGGTGCGCGCGCCTGTCGGCGGCGTTATCGGCAACCGCCAGGTCCGCATCGGCCGGCTCGTTGCGCCGGGCGCCGCCTTGCTCGACATCGTTCCGGTCAACGATGTGTGGGTCGTGGCGAATTTCAAGGAAACCCAGCTCGAACATATCCGGCCCGGCCAGCGCGTCCGTATCACCATCGACGGCTATCCGAACGGGGCGCTTGAAGGCGTGGTCGACAGCTTTGCGCCCGGTAGCGGCTCCGCCTTCAGCTTGCTGCCGACGGACAATGCCACCGGCAACTTCGTTCGCGTCGTCCAGCGCGTTCCGGTGAAGATCAGGTTTGCCAGCAATCCGTTGCCCGGCCGCCTCGTGCCCGGCTTGTCCGCGCGTGTCGAGATCGCGCCGGGAGGCGGCTCATGACCAGGGTCGTCACTGCCACGCCGAGCCGCGACGGATCGACGGCCGGCGCCCTGCTTGTGGCGGGCATAGTGCTGGCCACGCTGACCGAGGCGATCGCCAGCACCGTCCTGTCGCTCGGGCGCGCCGACATCATCGGCGACACCTATGCAACGCCTGACGAGTTCGCCTGGCTGGATATCGGCTACACCGCTCTCAAGCTCATCGGCTTC
>NZ_NWTH01000113.1:0-974 GCF_002531555.1 Sinorhizobium sp. BJ1 | reverse complement strand
TCCGAATCATGGAGACCCATAGATTCAGATCATAAATAAATATGCAACTGTAATGCTAGGCCTTAGTGACGATTTAAGATTTGGGATTCCCATCAGGGTGCAAATCAGATTCAACGCTGGCTTTTGGAGGCCCGCGATGGAAGGCGAAGCTCTTCGTGACGATCAGTGGGAGAAGGTGAAGCCGTTCGTTCCCGGGGGACGGAAGGGAAGGCGCGGCCCGCGCAGCAACGGGCGCCGCTTCTTCGACGCGTTGTTATGGATGGCCCGTTCCGGTGCACGCTGGCGTGATCTTCCAGAGCGATTCGGCCCATATCAGACGGCCAAGCGTCGCTATTACCGCTGGATCGAGATGGGCGTGTTTGACCGCCTGTTCGAAGCGATTGTCCGTGATCCCGATCTCGAATGGCTGGCGATCGACGCCACTGTCATCCGGGCGAATGCACAAGCCGCAGGCGCGCGGCGCAAAAGGGGGGACCTGAAGCCCAGGCTCTCGGGCGCTCGCGCGGCGGCTTCGGCACCAAGCTCCACGCCGTCGTAGATGCACTCGGCCTGCCGATCCGCTTCGCGATCGGACCCGGCCAGCAGAACGACATGGCGCCAGCCTGCGGCCTTGTCGCCGGACTGGCTTCAGGCCAAGTCATCGCCGACCGCGCCTACGATGCCGACAGCCTCCACGACGCCATCCTGGATCAGGGCGGCGAGCCGGTCATTCCGCCTCGCCGTCATCGCAAGCATCAGCACGGCTATGATCGGATCGCCTACCGCCAACGCTGGGGAATTGAGGGCTTCTTCGCCAAACTCAAGCAGTGGCGCCGCATCGCAACACGCTACGATAAGCTCGCAGCAACCTTCCTCGGCTTCGTCAAGCTCGCCAGCATCATGCTCTGGCTCAAATGATTAAATCGTCACCACAGCCTAGCATTACAGTTGCATATTTATTTATGATCTGAATCTATGGGTCTCCATGATTCGGA
>NZ_NWTH01000112.1:0-977 GCF_002531555.1 Sinorhizobium sp. BJ1 | reverse complement strand
CGCCGGTGCAAAGTGTCGCCCAGGACGAGCTTTTCGATGCCGCGAGCTGGCAGCCGAGCTCGCGGCCGCAGAATTCCGCCTCTGAAGACTACTCTGGACGAATGATGAGCCAAGGCGCTGCGGCCCAGACCACACTTGAGCAGACGTCCCCCGCAGCCAGCGACAGCTTTGATGCGTCTTTGGCCGTTCCCGAGGACTTCTCCCACGGCACCCAGCCTGCGCCGGATATGATGCGCTCCCAGCTAGGCCGCTGGGGTCTGTTGCCGGATGCCACACAGCGCGTAAAGACCTACGACATTCGCGGTGAACGCTATATGGCCGTATTGGGACCGGGAGGGCCCAATGATGTTCAGCTCATTCATCTGCGGTCTCCTGCTGTCAGCGATACGTTTGATGTTTCGTTCGCCGTTCCCAAGGATTTTTCCCCTCGCACCCAGCTAGCCCCCGACATGATGCTGTCCATGTTGGGAAAGTGGGACTTCTTGCCTGTTGCGGAGCATCCGGTAATGAACTACGAGATTGGCGGCGAACGCTACACAGCCGTGTTGGGGCCTAGAGGACCCAACGACGTTCAACTCATTCATCATCCCCGATCCGCTTTGCTGGGTGACGCTTTGCCTGCGGTGCCTAGGGCTTCCTCAGATATCTACGGCGGTCTCGCGCCAAGGTTTGGTTCGGCGGCGCCTTTCGAATGGCGCGAGGACGCTTCTGCGGCGCTGGCGCCAAACTTTCCCCCGCCATCTGCCGAACCGGCGTCGGGCCATCAAGCACTCCCGCAAGTGCCTGAACTCGGAGAGTTGTTCGGGGACGACTGGAGGCACGGCCCCCAAGAGGCTGCGGAGCAGAGCGGCGAACTTCCAGCTCCTGGCTTCGATGCACCAGTGCTTTGGCAGCAAACGCGTTCAGCGAGGTCTTGGTCCGAGCAAAGTTTCGCTCAGGAAGCGCTATTCGATATCGCGGACCGCGAGCGCCTGCTG
>NZ_NWTH01000111.1:0-999 GCF_002531555.1 Sinorhizobium sp. BJ1 | reverse complement strand
GGACACCTCATGCCTCAGCACACTCAACCGCAAAAGGTGCTGGGAAATTCGCGCTTACCTTCAACCCACGACCTTGAAACTCTCGACCACGACATCCGCTTCCGCGATCAATGCCTTGAGGCGGGTGAGATCCTCTGGTCACCTAAATCGTAGGCGACCGACGTCTTGCCGCGGTTTGCCGTGTAGAATTAGGCTGCCACCGTCTCGGTGCCGCCCCTGCCGTCCGGCTGTTCGATGAAAGGCGGGCCCCAGGTGCGGGGTATCGTCGCCGGCGGGCTCTCGACCTTGATCACTTCCGCGCCGAGGTCGGCGGCTAAGCCGCTGGCCGGTCGCATTTAAAAAATGTGAACGACAAACATTCGCCGGCCGGCTGCCAGTGGTTGCTACCGCTTATGCGCGCCGGACAAGGACGGCCGCGGAGATTGAAAGCACGCATGCTGCCCCTCAACCAACTGCACCACCACACAAAGTGAGGAGAGCCTTTTTAGCCGCCAAGCGACACCAGGAACATTGACACGTAGGTAGCGTTTAGATTCAGAGCTTTCATTCACTGGGAGGTGATGATGAGAAAGCACTCCCGCAAGGTATCGCCTGAGGTGCGCGCGGCGATCAGCGCGTTTCTGAGCGCGTGTCAGAAAGAAGCCCGGCCATTAGCGACTTCTGAAGCCCTTGGCGCAGTGCGTCGCGTTTTCCCTGATCTGGATATATCAGATCCAGACCTCATGGATGCCATCATCAGCGAAGCATCCGTGGCGGGATTCGACGTGGACACTCCGGATCCTGCTTCCGCGGCGCGGATGAGGGATTCGCTTGAAGAATGGGATAATGAAGGCGGCGCAGTCGATAAACCGCCGCGTAGTGAAACTCAAGGTAGGAGTGGCAATGACACGGATGGCAGGAGGCGGCGGGCAAAAGCGACCAAGGATCGGAATGAGTTGCACTAGAGCACGTCCGTTGAAGACGGAGTCGGGCTGAGGATTCCCTTCTTGTGAGTTCGGT
>NZ_NWTH01000110.1:0-1094 GCF_002531555.1 Sinorhizobium sp. BJ1 | reverse complement strand
TCGGTGTCGAGCGCCGAGGTCGCCTCGTCGAGAAGCAGGATCGGCGCGTTGCGGACCAGCGCACGGGCGATCGACAGCCGCTGGCGCTGGCCGCCGGAAAGGGTGATCCCATGTTCGCCGACCGGCGTGTCGTAGCCCTCAGGCTGCGCCAGGATGAAGTCATGCGCATAGGCGAGGCGGGCGGCCTCCTCGATCTCGGCGTCGGTGGCGTCCGGCCGGCCGTAGCGGATGTTGTCGCGGATCGAGCCTTCGAAGAGATACGGCTGCTGCGAGACATAGGCGAGGCCGTTGCGCAGCGACTGCTTGGTGACGCCGGCAATGTCCTGGCCGTCGATGAGGATCTGCCCGGACAGCGGATCGTAGAAGCGCGGGATGAGGCTGATGATCGTCGACTTGCCGGCCCCGGACGGGCCGACCAGCGCCGTCGTCTTGCCGCCTTCGGCACGGAAGCTGACACCTTTGAGGATCTCCTCGCCGTTGCCATAGGCGAAGCGCACGTCGCGCAGTTCGACCGTCGCCTCGCCGAGCTTCAGCTCGGTGGCGTCGGGGCGGTCGCGCTGATGCGGAACCGTGTCGAGGATTTCGTAGATCATCCGGGCGTTGACGGCGGCGCGCTCCAGCGACACCTGCAGCCGCGCCAGGCGGCGCGCCGGGTCATAGGCCATCAGCAGCGCGGTGACGAAGGCGAAGAACGCGCCCGGCGGCACGTTGCCGTAGATCGAGCGGAAGGCGGAATAGGCGAGTACGCTGGAGATCGCCAGGCCGGCAAAGGTCTCCGTCATCGGCGCGGTGCGCTCGCTCAGCCGTGCGATGCGGTTGGCGCGGTTCTCGGCCCGCTCGATGATCGTCTCGACCTTGCGGCGCAGTTCGTTCTCCATCGTGAAGGCCTTGACGATTGTGATCCCCTGGATGGTCTCCTGCATCGCGCCGAGGACGCGGCTGTTGACCTCGACCGCCTCGCGGGTCGCCAGCCGCAAGCGCTTGGAAATATAGCGCAGGCCGAGCAGCAGCGGCGGCGCGACGAAGAACACGATCAGCGACAGCAGCCAGTCCTTGCTGAACATGACGCCGACCAGGCCGACCAGGGTCAGGAA
>NZ_NWTH01000109.1:0-1108 GCF_002531555.1 Sinorhizobium sp. BJ1 | reverse complement strand
GTGAATCCGAATTCTTCGACGGTGCGAGAGCAGCTCCTGGAGGTCCGTAATCTGCGCAAGTCCTTCGGCTCCCTGGAGGTACTGAAGGGCGTCAGCATCGGCGCAGCGCAGGGCGATATCGTCACGCTGATCGGCAGCTCCGGGTCCGGCAAGAGTACCCTGATCCGTTGTATCAATTTTCTTGAAGAGCCTTCCGCCGGAGAAATCGTACTGGACGGCATCGTCTTTCCTGCTATGGCGCGGGATCGGCGCACAAGGAAGCAGAATGCGGAGCTGATCGCGCTGCGCCGCAAAGTCGGAATGGTGTTCCAGTCCTTCAACCTTTGGCCGCATCGAAGCGCGATCGAGAACGTCATGGAGGGGCCCGTACAGGTGCTCGGGCTATCCAAGAAGGAGGCTCGGGAGCGGTCGCTCGGCTATCTCGATAAGGTTGGCCTTGCGGACCGAATTGATCATTACCCCTCTCAGCTTTCGGGTGGGCAGCAGCAGCGCGTAGCAATCGCGCGCGCGCTTGCGATGGAACCTGAAGTCCTTCTCTTCGACGAGCCGACGTCGGCGCTTGATCCCGAACTTGTGGGCGAAGTGTTGCGCGTCATGCAGAACCTGGCGGCGGAGGGAAGGACGATGATCATCGTCACCCATGAAATGCAGTTCGCGCTCGAGGTTTCCTCGGAGGTCGTCTTCCTTTCGAAGGGCAATATAGAAGAAAGAGGCAAGCCCTCGGACATCCTGAAATCTCCGAAGTCGGAGGCGCTCGCTTCCTTCCTGCAAAGATATCGATCCTAGTCAACATTAAGAAAAGGGGAACCTGATATGAACATGTTGAAAATGCTGTCGTCTACCGTAGTCGCGGCTGTTGTCAGCGTAGCAGCCTTCTCATCTGCGAGTGCCGATGAAACCATCAAGATCGGCATCGATGCCGCCTACAAGCCGTACGCTTACGTAGAAGCCAATGGCGAGCTGGCGGGGTTCGAGATTGACCTCATCAAGGCGGTCTGCGCTGAAATCAAGGCGAATTGCGAGCTTTCGAACGTGCCGTGGGATGGCATCTTCACGGCGCTCGAAACCGGAACGATCGATATGATCGGCACCACTGTCACGAAGACAA
>NZ_NWTH01000108.1:0-1165 GCF_002531555.1 Sinorhizobium sp. BJ1 | reverse complement strand
AAGGCATGATCGCGTCCGGCGTCGTCGTTTACGTGTCGTGCCAGCCGGTCGACTTCCGCAACTTTGCCATGCGATAGTGCATAGTTATGTGGAGTCGATGGATGTCGAAAAGCCGGGCAATGCGCCCATCGGCGTCTCCGGCTCCGCATAATTATCGTCGCCGCATATTTTGGTGAGATACGCAGCCACTGCCGCTGACCAGGGCATCGACACCGATGTTCGGCAAACCGACGGACGACATCGTCATCGATGAGGTCGATCGAGATACCGGCGTAACCAAGCCAGGCCGCGAAATGACGAGCGGAGGCCGTGTAGCCCTCAATGGTCAGCGGCGTATATCTCTGAGCGGCAAGGTCGTCCGCGAACTGATCGATCCATGACGACAACGGTCCTGGATCGAGGAACCAGCGATTACGACTATTGGCATCCATATTTACTCTCCTCACGACGTGAACCCATCGTGAGAGAGCATAGTTATGTGGAGCGACCGCGCCTACTCGTTCTATCTAAGTAACTGTAAAAACCACATAATTTGATAGATCGACGATGGCAAATCCGCATAATTATTGTCGCCGCATAGTTCCTCTTATGTGGTGCACCACATAACCGCAAAGGTGCGGCATCCTTGATGGCTCTGGTCAGAGATGGCGGTCTCGACCCGTTCAACGGAGCGCTTTATGTGTTCCGGTCGAAGTGGGCGGACCGTATTCGCATCGTCTGGTGGAATGGCAACGGCGTCTGCCTCTATTCGAACGATCGGCGTTCATACTATACATGGAGTAATCGCGGCGCGACCGTCTCTGGTTTTTGGGCTGGTGAGGGTGGTTGCCCCCGATAGGATGGAAAAACGGGCTCTCGATTGGAACCGGGCCCAACATCGGATGGAGGCAACCTTGAACCAATATATTGGCCTTGATGTTTCATTGAAAGATACCGCAATTTCGATCCGGGAGGACGGGAAACGGATCTGGCGGGGGGAAATGTCCTTCGGATCCCAATCTTCTCGCGCAGATGATCCGCAAAAAAGCTCCGCGCGCGCAGCGCGTCGTATTCGAAACGGGACCGCTGTCGACGTGGTTCTATCACACGCTGACGAGCGAGGGCTTGCCGGCGGTCTGCATTGAAGCGCGGCACGCGCAAAAGGTATTGAACGAAACGCTCAACA
>NZ_NWTH01000107.1:0-1175 GCF_002531555.1 Sinorhizobium sp. BJ1 | reverse complement strand
AGCGCGCTTTAGCTAACGAAGAAACCAGGCTCTTGCACAAGTGAAACTTGGCTGGGGAAAGTTGAGCAAAACAGACATTTGCGCTGTTGTCCATAACGGAGCTTTCGAAAACAGATGACGGTCGTCGCAACCTGCGCCGATTGCCCTTCGTACGCGCGGCCACCTGGGATCGCTGCTGGATCGGTTTAGGCTTTCGGCACGCCGATCTTTGTCGTCCCGGGCAGCGATTGCATCCACTGCGCAAAGCAGAGGGCGCTCCGTGGAACAGGCCGATTCTTGGGAGCAAGCAGCAGATAAGACTTCTCCTCTTCAATCGCCACTGTTGACAAGGACACAAGGGTCTTGGCCCTTAGCTGAGACAATACGACACTTCGCGGTAGGAGAGCCACTCCTTCACCAGCCAAGCATGCAGCAAGGGTAAGATTGCCGTCTGGAAAGATCGTGCCAGTCTCTGCGAGCTGAGGATCAACGTCAAAATCCATCGAGATCTTTCTTAGCCAGAGACCCCAGAACTTTCGGTCATCATCATGCAAAAGCGTCATGCGCGCCAGGTCGCGAGGATCCTGGTAGTTGTTCCGCTGCAGATAGTCTGGCGATGCAACCGGCACGGTCGTGCCGTCAAGAAGCGGCATAGCAACAAAATCCGGGAAATCGCTCGGATTGCCATGCTCGATGGCAACATCCACGGAAGCAGGGTCTAAACTTTTAGCCGCTCTCGCATATTGGATAGCCACCTGAATGTCAGGGAACTTCCCCCAAAAGTCGTGCATCTGCGGCATCAGCCACGCGACCGCGAACATGGGCAGACAAGAGACGCGCACCATCGGCGTAGAACCGCGTTGTCGCAGAAGTTCCGTCTCGGCATGGATGCTGTCGAAGGCTTCACAAACCTTAAGCCTGTATCGTTCCCCGGCTTCGGTGAGGCGGATGCCTCGGCCATTCCGCTCTACAAGCGAAACCCCAATCCACTCCTCAAGCTTTCGGATCTGATGACTGACCGCAGAGTGAGAGACACACAGCTCCTCGGCCGCTCTGGTCACGCTGAGCATACGAGCGACAGCTTCAAATGAACGTAGCGACTGGAGTGGCGGCAGCTTCATATTGATTGGTCTATCATATTCACATATTGAAGCGCAATACGAACCGGTCACCGCCTCCCGTCTGCACTATAAGCC
>NZ_NWTH01000106.1:0-1177 GCF_002531555.1 Sinorhizobium sp. BJ1 | reverse complement strand
GTTACTCGACGATGGAGGCGACGATGCCGGCGCCGACGGTGCGGCCGCCTTCACGGATAGCGAAGCGCAGCTTCTCTTCCATGGCGATCGGCACGATCAGTTCGACGTCGACCGTCACGTTGTCGCCCGGCATCACCATTTCCGTGCCTTCCGGCAGCGTCACGATGCCCGTCACGTCGGTCGTGCGGAAGTAGAACTGCGGACGGTAGTTGGTGAAGAACGGCGTATGACGGCCGCCTTCTTCCTTCGTCAGGATGTAGGCTTCAGCCTTGAACTTGCGGTGCGGCTTGACCGAACCCGGCTTGCACAGGACCTGACCGCGCTCGACGCCGTTGCGGTCGACACCGCGCAAGAGCGCACCGATGTTGTCGCCGGCCTGGCCCTGGTCGAGCAGCTTGCGGAACATTTCAACGCCCGTGCAGGTCGTCTTCGTCGTCGGACGGATGCCGACGATCTCGATTTCCTCACCAACCTTGACGATGCCGCGCTCGACGCGGCCGGTGACGACCGTACCGCGGCCGGAGATCGAGAACACGTCTTCGATCGGCATCAGGAACGGCAGGTCGATCGGACGCTCCGGCGTCGGGATGTAGGCGTCAACCGCAGCCATCAGCTCGCGGATCGCGTCTTCGCCGATCTTCTTGTCGGAATCTTCGAGAGCGGCGAGCGCCGAACCCTTGACGATCGGAATGTCGTCGCCCGGGAATTCGTAGGACGACAGCAGTTCGCGCACTTCCAGCTCGACGAGCTCGAGCAGTTCGGCGTCGTCAACCTGATCGACCTTGTTCAGGAACACGACGATCGCCGGAACGCCGACCTGGCGAGCCAGCAGGATGTGCTCGCGGGTCTGCGGCATCGGACCGTCGGCGGCCGAAACCACCAGGATCGCGCCGTCCATCTGCGCCGCACCGGTGATCATGTTCTTGACGTAGTCGGCGTGGCCGGGGCAGTCGACATGCGCATAGTGGCGGGCCGGAGTCTCGTATTCGACGTGCGCCGTCGAAATGGTGATGCCACGGGCCTTCTCTTCCGGCGCAGCGTCGATCTGGTCATACGCCTTGAATTCGCCGAAGTACTTGGTGATCGCTGCAGTCAGCGACGTCTTGCCATGGTCAACGTGGCCAATCGTGCCGATGTTGACGTGCGGCTTGTTGCGCTCGAATTTGCTCTTTGCCAT
>NZ_NWTH01000105.1:0-1179 GCF_002531555.1 Sinorhizobium sp. BJ1 | reverse complement strand
GCTTCACCAGATTGTTGACGAAACGCGGCGAGACGCGAAAGTGCCGGGCCGCTGCCCGGTTACTGTGCCCGTCCTCGACAAACGCAATGACACGGTTGCGCAATACAAGCGGATGTGATTTGCTCATCGGTCCCCCTTCCGAGGGTAAGGAATCACAGCCAAACCCGATTCGGGGAATCCCTGAATCCCAAAAATCGCGACCCGCTTTTAAGCCCTCTGGACCAGGAGGAAGCTTGAACTTCCGAGTGGCGATCACTGTTGTCTTTACCTTTGCCTCCCAGTGACTGCGCTGCCGTTGGATGGTCCCAGCGGCAGTGCAGTTCTGGGGGTGAGATGTTCCGCACACCGGCGGCACAACCGTGGCCGCTAAAGACCGCTCATGTTGGGATGCTCCATGCCGAGATAGTCTTCGAGCCCATGCCGGAACCCTCGCGCCCTATTCTCGATTGCATCATCCATGGCCGTCAACGCGACACAGGTCGACTCGAGAGTTCCCTCGCTCTGTCCTGCCACAGCCCGAGCGCCTTAACAATGGAACACGCATTGACCCGCATTCGACGATCACGTGCGGCATTCGGACTGAAAACCCAGATGACAGATTATCGAGCCTCCCGTCGCGATCGTGCGACTGCGGCAGGATCGAATTTTCGACCCGCCAGGGAAGGAGCAGCCGCCAACTTGTCGATCTTATCACATGTCATCTCGCAATACTAAAATGACCGTTCGCCCAATCGGAGCTAGTGTTCTTCAAATGGAGGAAACAAGAAGGAACGATTGGACAATAATCTAAGCCCACATGAAGCTGCCGAGTTCCGCCGCAAAGGGAGAGCGCTTCTCTCCGATCGCCTGCCAAGCGACACATGTGAGCGTGGAATGGGCCCGGCTTGAATGACGACGGCACCATCGAGGCAAGCCTTGAGCTCCTCGCTGGATCGACCTGCAGGTAGATTTCGGTGCTTTGGAGGCTGGCGTGATCGAGCCCGAGCGAGATACTGTGTCGCCTGCAGAGTGGTTTATTGCGGCCTGCTGGCGAGTGATCGGTCTGGCGAATTGCGCTGTCCTAACATCGGCGACCGCAGGTCTCAGGCGTATACATGCAGACAACATGACATCGCCCCGGGGGCACGCTCTCAATATCGCAATCGAATAACGAAATAAGCGCGATCATAACTATCCGAA